>CAXBPL010000140.1:0-4734 GCA_963977615.1 uncultured Polaribacter sp.
TGTTTAACATATTCAACACATCCATATTATTTTTTGCAATTTGATACTCAAATAATTCTTGATAACGTCCCATTTTTGCTGCATGATAGCCACCAATCGATTGATGAAAATAAGAAGTTGAACCATCTTGCATTGGATCTTTTGCAAAATTTGCAACTCTATAATGTGTTTTATCTTGTAAAATTAATTTATCTGCATTGGTTGCTGTAAAAGGTTTATCAACTCTTCTTGATGGTTTAAAATCGGATTCGTTTACATAATTTTTATTGACCGAAATTAAATCGAATAAAATAAAAACAACTAAACCAATCACTGCTATATGTTGTTTCAGTTTTCCTTTTAAGAAAAACCATAAAACCCCAGCAGCTAAAATCATCAATACTAAAGAACGTAAAGTATCCATTAATAACATCGATTTTCTATCTGCAATAACTGCATCAATTAAACCTGGCAATTCACTATAATTAGCATCTCTTAAACCTTCAAAAGAAGACGAAAAATGCGCTAATACAAATCCAATAATTATTAATCCTCCAAAAACATAAGTTGCCTTTTTTAAACTGTCTATTTTTTCTTCGGATGAAATTTTAGCAGAGAAAAAAGCTTTTAACGCTAAAACTCCTAAAATCGGCACACATAATTCTGCAATAACTTGTATGGAAGAAACTGCTCTAAACTTATTATATAAAGGAATATAATCGATAAAAAAGTTCGTTAAACCTTCAAAATTTCTACCCCAACTTAACAAGATTGAAAACACAGTTGCTGCAACCAGCCATTGTTTTAAACGACCTTTTACAAGAAATATCCCAAGAAAAAACAAAAAGAAAATAACAGCTCCAATATATGCAGGAGCTTCAATAATTGGTTGATCTCCCCAATAAGTTAACACTTGTTGAGAATAATCATCTGCAACTTTTTTACCAGCTTGCTTTTCTATTAATTGATAAAAATTAGAATTTTCACCCAATTCTTCCACAGTTCCTCCACCCATAAAACGTGGAATAAACAAATTAAAAGTTTCTAATTTGGCATAACTATATTGAGTAATATAGGCTTTGTCTAAACCTTTTGTTGCTTCTTTTTTACTTCCATCAGCATTGATCGTTAATTCAGTTTTTCCTCTCGTACTAAATTCTGAATATTCTTGCATTGCCATTAATCTAGGAGCATTTGCGCCAATTCCTAAAATTACAGCAGCTAAAATTACAGCAGCTTGTCTTATAAATCTTGGTAAAACGTTTTCTTTAATAGCATTAATTAATTCTACAACTCCTAAAATTAGCAGACAAAAACCTAAATAGTAAGTCATTTGAATGTGGTTTGTGTAAATCTCTAAAGCCATTGCCAAACCTGTAACAATAAAACCCAACACATATTTTCGCTGAAAAATCCACAAAACGCCTGCTAAAACCAAAGGCATGTATGCAATTGCGTGCGCTTTCGAATTATGGCCTGGAATAAAAATTATAATTAAATAGGTGGAAAAACCGAAGGAAAGTGCTCCTAAAACTGCCAATCGCCATTTTACTTTTAATGCCATCATCAACACAAAAAAGCTTAAAAAATACAAGAAAGTATAATCTGCTGGTCTTGGTAAAAAACGGAGTGTTCTGTCTAAAGTTCTTACAAAATCGTAAGGATAATAAGCACTTATTTGATAAGCTGGCATTCCACTAAAAGAAGCACCAGTCCAATAAGGCTCTGTGTTTTTATCGGTTCTAAAATCGGTGATTTCTTTAGCCATTCCCTGGAATTGGGTAATATCTGACTGTGCTATTTTTTGTCCTTTTAAAACAGGATGAAAATACAATAAAGAAGCAATTACAAATATTGCAACTGCAATTATGTATGGAAATATTTTTTTAAGTTTCAAATGCTTAATTTAAAAAATTGAACTTTTTTTGGTTGATAAAACTTGAGCAAAATAAATGAAAAGAGAATTAATCTATCTCTTCGAAATCTACATATTCTCCAACAGAATTTTTGCTTTGCGTGCTGTTTCTTGGAGCTTTATCAATAATGGTTTCTCCTTCTTTCACGCTGTTTTTTGGTTGCTGTCCTCCAAATTGTTCTTCAGCTTTTTTCTGCATAGTATCTGCCACTTTTTTAATCAAAAAAGGTGCAAAAAGTCTTGCTAAAAATTTAAAACCGTAATAAAATAATAACGCAAAGAATATAAACTTTAATAATCCCATGTAATAAATAGTGTTAAAAAATATACCAAAAATAACAATTTGCTAACAATTCTAACGTTAACAAACTACAAAACTTTTACAAAGCTAAAAAAGTCTGCAATGCTTTTAATAACAGCATTTTTGTACTATGTTTGTTTTGTAAATAAATTTTTAATTTAAAATCATTTTTTTAGTGATGAAAAACCATCCTTTACAACTCTTTATTGTATTCTTATTCTTTGGTTTTTCTACTGTTTACGGACAATATACTGAAGTTATAAACTCCAACAAACCAGGCTTTTCAGAAAGTCCTTATAGTGTTGGAACTGGCGTTTATCAATTTGAAAGTAGTTTATTTTTTAGAAACGTATCTGTAGAACCTACATTTTCTAGACCTCAATCTTTAGGTTTTGATATGCTTTTTAGAACTAGTTTTTTCTTAGAAAAATTAGAATTGAATGTCCAAGCAAGCTATCAAAAAGATAAAATTGCTTTTAAAAATATTTTTACTTCAGATTATTCTGTAAATGGAATTGGACGATTTACAGTTGGTGCAAAATATTTAGTGTATCAACAAGAATATGAAGACAAAAGCAAAGAAATAAGAAGCTGGAAAAGAAGAATGGCTTTTGACTACAAAAGATTAATACCTTCTGTAGCAGTTTATGCAGGTCTAAATACAGATATGGTAAATGATATTTACAAAACAGGTAGCATGTCTCCTAAAGTTGGGTTGTTATTACAAAATAACTTGAGTTCCGATTTTAATATTGTTACCAACGTTTTTTATGATAAAATAGGAACTGACTTTTCTGAAATTTCTTACATAGTAACTGGAACTTATAATTTTAATGATTATTGGTCTGGCTTTGTGGAAAATCAAACTGTGTTTCTAGAAAACCAAAACAACACAAATATAGGAACTGGTTTGGCTTATTTATATAGCAAAAATCTTCAAATTAATGCTTCTGGCAGACTTCTAATAGAAGGAAATGCTCAAGGTTTTTATGGAGGTTTTGGAGTTTCTTACAGAATTGATACACACAAAGATTCCTACAAGGAATTAGATGAAAATGGAAGAGAAGAAACCAGCACTCCAATCTCTGAATACAATAAAAAACAAGGTGGTTTCTTTAGTAGACTTTTTAGTGTTTTCAAGAAAAAGGAAGGGAAAAATTCAACTAGAAAGAAACGAAAAAGGAACTAATTAAGTACTGCTAAAAAATCTATGATAACTTTAAAAGAAGCCAAAACTAAAAGCGAGATAAAACAATTTGTACTATTTCCTTTCTCTTTATATAAAAATCACAACTATTGGGTTCCTCCTATTATTAAAGATGAAATTGCCAATTTTGATCCTAAAAAAAATCCTGTTTTCGAAAACGCAGATGCACAATTCTTTTTAGCTTACAGAGACAATACAGTTGTTGGTAGAGTTATTGCCATTATAAATTGGTATGAAGTTAATAACCAAAAAGTTAAAAAAATGCGTTTTGGTTGGTTTGATGTAATTGATGACATTGAAGTTTCCAAAGTTTTATTAGACAAAGTAAACGAAATTGGTAAAAAAAATAATTTAGAATATATTGAAGGCCCAATTGGTTTTAATAATTTGGATAAAACTGGTGTTTTAATTGATGGTTTTGATCATATAGGCACCATGATTACTTGGTATAATCACCCTTATTATAAAGATCATTTTGAGCAATTAGGCTTTGTAAAAGAGAAAGAATATTTAGAGAATAAGTTTAAATTTAAAGATGTTGATGCTGTTTATTTTGATAGAATTAGCAACATTATAAAAAGACGTTTTAAACTAAAAGCATTAGATTTTACCAAGACCAAAGACATTATGCCTTATGTAGATGAAATGTTTGAAGTTTTTAGTGCATCTTACTCGAAACTTTCTAGTTTTGTTCCAATTTCTGATGCTCAAATAGCATTTTTTAAAAAGAAATACATCAGTTTTATCAATCCTGAATACATAAAATTTGTGGTTGATGAGCATAATAAACTAGTCGCTTTTGCAATTGTAATGCCTTCTTTTTCAGAAGCGTTGCAAAAATCGAAAGGAAAGTTATTTCCTTTTGGAATTTTTCATTTATTAAGAGCTAGAAAACACTCAAAAGATGTTACTTTTTATTTAATTGGTGTGCATCCTGAATATCAAAATAAAGGTGTTCACGCCATTATTTTTGATCAATATACAAAAACCTTTACGCCTTTAGGCATCGAAAATTGTATTAGAACTCCAGAATTAGAAGATAATGAAGCCATTAAAAAGCTTTGGGAGAATTTTAATCCTGTTACGCATAAAAGAAGAAGAACGTATCGAAAAAGTGTTGTTTAGCTTTTAGCAAAAAATAAAAGTTTTGGAATTGTAACGAGTTCTCGATACAAAATTTCTGAAAAAGAAATTTCACTCGAACTGACATTTACTTATTTCTCTTAAATTTTAAATTTTAAACCTTGAATCGTTAAAGCACAACAGTAAAAACTTTAAATCTTAAATTTTAAATCTTGAATTAAAAACCATGCAATTATTCTACAATTCAGA
>CAXBPL010000141.1:0-4668 GCA_963977615.1 uncultured Polaribacter sp.
TTGGATGAAAGAACTTCTCGCGTTTTAAAAAACTGAATTGGTAAAAACGGAATTTCTTCAATTTTAGTAATGTCTGATGGATGAATGTATAATAAATCGCAAAAAGAACGATACACCTTATTGTTTTTAAACTGATGTTTAAAAACTTCTAAAGCAACTGCTGTAAACTCCTCTTGAGTTTGTATGTTAAATATTTTTTCTTGCATAAAGTCGAAAAATTTCCACAACTTTTTTGTTGTGGTTTCATTCACTTGTCTTCCTTTAAAAAAGGAATCTTAATAAAGCGTTTTTGTTAAAAAAGCTTTATGCTACAAAAATAAGATTAATACACGCAACCTTTTTAAAATTTTTGTATCTAATATATATAGTGTCAAATAAAACATCAATTTGAACTAATATTGAAAATAATGAAGCTTGTTTAGCTATTTTTGAGAACGATTTTACGTTTGATATTCAAAAATTGAAAGAAAACGAAAATTCAATAATTTTAAATTTAGAAGGCTGGAATACACAAATAAACTATTAATAAATTAAAAAAAACAATAACATTAAAACTTATATTATGAAAAAAATCTTATTATTATTTGCAGGTTTATTCCTTTTTTACGCGTGTTTAAATAACGACGATCAAATAAATTATGGCTACGAAATTTTACCAGTAGATGAATATACAACTCCTCTAGCTTTTACTTTTGGCGAAAAAGATACTATTAAAGTAAAATACACGTTAGTAAATGGCTGTTATAGTTTCGATAATGTTTATTACGAATACCAAGATACAGCAAGAATTGTGGCAGTTAGAGCTCTTGTAGTACTGGATGAAAATTGTACTGAAATTATTACTCAAAAAGAACATGAAATTATTGTAACTGCAACACAAAAGGAAGATTATGTCTTTAAATTTTACAAAGGTGTAGATGCAAATGGTGAAAATATTTTCGAAGAAGTTGTAGTTCCTGTAAATTAAAATCATCGAACTTAAAGAACTTATACAGCAATGTTGTGAGCAAGATTTAGCTGCTCAATCTAAAGTTTATCAACTATTTGCTGATAAACTTTTTGCTGTTTCTTTAAAGTATTCTAGAAATTACCAAGATGCAGAAGACAATTTACAAGATAGTTTTTTAACAATTTTCGATAAAATTAAGCAATACAATCACAAAGGTTCTTTTGAAGGTTGGTTAAAACGAATTACCATAAATACAGCTTTGCAAACCTATAGAGCAAAAGCGCCTTTGCAAATTGTAAAAGAAGTTGCAGAGAATATCGAAAACGAAGATTTAGACTTAGAAAATACTGTTTTTAATGTTGATGTTTTACTGGAATGTGTACAACAATTACCTGATCAATATCGATTGGTTTTTAATCTTTTTGTACTTGATGAATATTCGCATAAAGAAATTGCGAGCTTATTAAAAATTTCTGTAGGCACTTCAAAATCGAATGTTTCTAGAGCTCGAAAAATTTTAAAAGAAAAATTAGAAATCCATCAAAAAAAAATACTTTAATGGAGGATAAAAAAATAGATGATTTATTTAAAAATCAACTGAAAAACCTTGAAGTTTCTCCAAATAAAAAAGTTTGGAATTCCATAGAAACCAAGCTAAAAAAGAAGAAACGTCGTGTTTTTCCTTTTTGGATATTTTCTGGTGCAGCTGCAGCAATTTTGGTGTTAGGTTTGTTTTTATACCCATTTTCTAAGAATGAAAACCAACATAGTATTCCTAATATTGATGAAGTAATTACAACTAATCCAATAAACAAACCTCTAATAAATACTACAATCGATACTTTAATTCTACAAAATAATAAAGTGGAAGATGTTTTAAAGACGAATCAAAATGCGTTTGTAAAAACAGAAATAAAAGAAGAAAAATCGAGTATCAACAACAATAAAAAAGAATTTGTTGCACTTAAAAATCCTGCAAAAATAACATTTTTAAAACCTTATAATATTGATGCAAATCTGACTTCAAATCAACAAATAACAATCATCCATATTGAAAAAATTACTGTTAAAAACGCTTCTGAAAAAATGGATTTAAATGCTTTTTTAGCAACGAAAGAAACACTCAAAAAAGAGAGTGAAATAATCAAAAACTGGTCTGTAGCTCCTACTTTTGGTGTTTTAAAGTCTAATTCATTTTCTGACACTTCTCCTATTGCAGAAGACTTAGCCAATACAACAACTGGCGAAAATTCTTTTTCTTATGGTTTGCAAGTTGGTTTTAAGCTCAATAAAAGATGGACAATTCAATCTGGAATTCATTTGCAAGAAATGAAGTATTCTAACAATCAAATTACGGTGTATCCATCAGAAATTGCAACAATGCAATCTGTGGCTTTTAACGATAATAATGCTATTTCCTTTAACAGTACAGCAACAGAAAGTTTGAGTTTTAGGTCTAATTTATTTACTACCTTAGCAAAAAGTAAAGGAAATTTATCACAAAATTTCGGCTACATAGAAATCCCCCTAGAAATGAAATACAACTTCTCAAACAACAATAAAATTGAGGCACAATTAGTTACAGGTTTTAGTTCGCTTTTTTTAGAAAAAAATGAAGTGATTTTAAACACCTTTAACACTACAAGTACAGGTGAGTTAACAAACCTTAATACCATTAATTTTAGCGGAAATTTAGGCTTCGATTTTAATTATTTCTTAAATAATAATTGGTCTTTAAATCTAAACCCGATGTTTAAAATACCACTAAATACTTTCAAAAAAGAAGCTAACAACTTCACACCTTTTAACTTGGGTATTTATTCAGGAATTAAATATCAATTTTAAAAAACCAAAACACCAAAAACATCGTATATACATTAACAATTTGGCGATAAATCATAACGATTTAACGAAAAATAAAAAACGATACTCGTTAAATAATTATATTTGTCCTCCTTATTAAGTTTAATACAAATAAATTCTTTTAAAAATGATTGCTACGAATTTGATGGACATAAAAGAAGACGAAATGAAGCTTATAGAGACAACATACAGAACTTTTAGCGGAACTAAAACAGTATTAGAAATCCCTAAAAGAAAACCTACACAATGGATTATAAATCTAGATAATGAACCTAAATTTTATGTTGATTTATACGATTTATCTATAGAATCTAATGCAATGATGAATAGTTTAGTATTATGTGCTAAAAAATCTATGAAAGATGTTTTAGAAGTAATTAACGAAAGAAATAATATTAATTTATCGATTACTAAGGTTTCTAAAATAGGGATACAGAAAAAATTAAATTCTGTTCCTAAAAATATTAATTTAGAACCTTTACCAGAAAAATGGCTGGCTTATTCTTTGTAAATTTTTACAATTAATTTGCCTTTATCATCCATAGAAGCTCTGTACATTCCAGCTGTATTAAATTCAAAAGACATATTGCCATTTTTATCTAAAGCAACAACACCACCTGTTCCACCAAGTGTGGTTAATTTATTTTGAATTACATCTTGAGTTGCTTGTTTTAAAGAGACATTTTTATATTCCATTTGTGCAGAGATATCATACGCAACTTGGTTTCTTATAAAATATTCACCCCAACCTGTAGAAGAAACTCCACAGGTTTTGTTGTTTGCATAGGTTCCTGAACCAATAATTGGGGCATCTCCAATTCTTCCCCATCTTTTATTGGTCATTCCTCCTGTTGATGTTCCTGCAGCAATATTTCCATTTTTATCTAAAGCCACACAACCTACTGTTCCGAATTTACTGTCTTTAATATCTGCATCATAAAAAACAGCTGTTTTATCATCATGATCTAATTCTGTTTTTTCTTTCTCCTTTATTCTTTGAAGTGATTTAAAACGATTTTCTGTATAAAAATAACTTGGATCTACAATTTCTAATCCTTTTTCTTTCGCAAATATTGATGCTCCATCTCCTGAAAGCATTACATGATCTGAATCTGTCATTACTTTTATGGCTAATTCTATTGGGCTTTTTACATTTTTAACACCAGCAACTGCTCCTGCATTTAGTGTTTTCCCATCCATAAAAGAAGCATCCAATTCATTGGTTTCTTCGTGCGTAAAAACAGCTCCTTTTCCAGCATTAAATAATGGAGATTCTTCCATAACTTGTATGGTTTTCATTACTGCTTCTTGACTTGTTCCTCCGTTTTTTAGAATTGTATGACCAACTTTTATAGCTTCTTCTAACTTTTGTTGATATTCAGCTTCCTTTTCATCAGACATATTTTTCTTTAAAATAGTACCTGCTCCACCATGAATTATAATTGCAAAATCATTTACTTTTAAAATTGATTCTTGTTCTGTGGTTGTTACTTCTGAAGGATTTTTACATCCAAATAAAATAATACAGGATGCTAAAATAAAGAGTGCTTTTTTCATAAAATATTGTTTAATATTAAACAAGAATAGTTGTTTCTGTTTAATTTAATTAAGTCTTAAATTATTCGTAAATTCGTCTTCGAAAATAAACAACAAAAACGACACTACAAAATGACAGATTTTGGAATAAAAGAAGCTTTAACTGCTTTAGGCTTAAAAGATATCAATAACGGAACTTCTACAGGACAAGATAATTTTTCTAACGGAGAAATGATTGAGAGTTTTTCTCCTGTTGATGGAAAATTAATAGGAAAAGTAAAAGCTACAACCAAAGAAGATTACGAAAAAGTAATGGAAAA
>CAXBPL010000142.1:0-4512 GCA_963977615.1 uncultured Polaribacter sp.
AACCAGGAATTAAACGCATGTGTAATACAAAAGCGTAAATCATAATAGAAATTAACGCCCAAGTTTCTTTTGGATCCCAACCCCAATAACGTCCCCAACTTTCATTAGCCCACATTCCACCTAAAAAGTTACCAATAGTAAGCATTACCAAACCAACTGTTACAGCCATTTCATTAATAATGGTAATTTCTTTGATATGGAAATCCATTTTATTCTTATTGTTTTTAGTGGTGAAAACCATAAAAAACAATGCGAAAATTCCTAAAATCATTCCTAAGGTTAAAGGTCCATAACTTGCAACAATTATAGAAACGTGCACTAATAACCACCAAGAATTTAATACAGGTTGTAAGTTTGCAATTTCTGGGTCTAACCAGTTTTGACTTGCAAAAAATAAAGTAACTGCTGTTACAAAAGTAGTTGCAGTAATGGTTAAAGCAGATTTTCTTCCTAAGAAAAAACCAAATAACATGGTGGACCAAGCAACGAAAATAATAGATTCATACGCATTACTCCAAGGTGCATTTCCACTAATATACCATCTGCTAATTAAACCTAAAGTATGTAAAATGAACAAAACAACAACAACTCCAATTAAGCCTTTTACAACATAATTAATCCATTTTTTATTGCTGAATATTTGTGCAATTACAAAAAAGATTAATAATAAACTCGCAAAACCATAATAGCGAACTAACTTGGTAAAAACGTTGAATTTATTATAGGCAATTTCTAATTCAATTTTATCATCAGAAGGATATATTGCTGCACCATATTTCTTTTGATATTTTTTTATGCCCTCTAAAACTTGATCTGCTTTTGAATAATCGCCAGTTTTTTTAGCAGTTTGTAATAATTGCACGTAAAGTGGCAAAGATTTCTGAACAAAAACAGTGTCTGCAGGTTTAAAACCTTTTGTAGTGGTTGTTTCAGGTTGTGAAACCCATTTGTTGTTCTCATCACCTGGAATAGGATAAATCTTTAAAATACCACCACCAATTGCATTGTATAATAACCCTAAACGTCTATCAATCTTAATTAAATCTTTTTCGAAATAATTTTTTACGTTTGTTTTTTGAGCTTCAGCAACTTGTTCTCTAATAATGTACTCACCTCTATCTGTAAAAAAGTCAGATAATCTTGCATATTTTACAGTATCTGCTAACCCTAATTGTGCTCTAATTTTTAAATTTTGTTTCTCTAAATAAATAGCAGGTACTTCATACCAAAGTCTAGCGTTTTCTATGATAGATAACAAAACCTGACTTGGTTCCATGCCATTTAAAGTTTCTGATTGGCTAACTTTACGCACTAATTCAGATGCAAAAGTATGTGCAGGTTTCATTCTACCACCTGCATCTTGAATAATTAGTTTGTTAAAACTTTCTGCATGTTCTAAAGAAACCAAGTTTGCTTTTAAAATAGAATCTATTTGTTGGTCTGTAACTAACCTAGCTGAATGACTTGCAGGTTGTGTTGGTGTTACTCCTTGAGGAGTTTGATGTGTATGATTTGGATCACTATGATCATGTTCTTGATTTATTACTGGTTTTTGAGGAGTTTCATGTGTGTGATTTGGGTCACTATGATCATGATCTGCCTCTTGTGCAAAGTTAAAAGAAGAAACAAAAACAGCTAAAAGAACTGTCATCGTCAATTTTTTCTTTTTAATTTTTTTCAAAGATTTTTTTAAACTATCAAAACGTGTATGTTTTGCAAAGAAGATACAAATCATTCCTGTATATAAAAATGAATATCCTAAATAGGTAATAAAAGTTCCCCACCAATCATGATTTACAGACAAGTGTGTTTGCTCTTTTTCTCCTGATAAATCATAACTCGCCTGAAATAATTTATACCCTTTATGATCTAAAATATGATTCATAAAAATTCTATAATCAAACTTTTCTTTGCCATCAATTACAGTTACCTCACTTGCATAAGAAGCTGCACTTTCTGAACCTGGATATTTCTCTAACTGAAAATCGTTTAATTTAACCTGAAAAGGAGCTTCTAATATTCTTGCTCCATACCACATTCTAAAGTTTAAAGAATTTAAAGTAAATTCTTTAAAATTATCATTATTAAATTTACCTCCTGTAAGTTCCACTCTTTTTGTCTCGTTATTAGCAGTTACATCTAAAACAACAACATCTAATTTTTGATCGTCTTTTGGTCCAGAAACTGTTTCCATACTTCCTTTTGATGGATATTGAGGAACCACAAAAGGCAAACCAGCAATATTATAAAGCGCTCTTAAATTAAAGTCTTGCACAGTATCTTTTTGTACAGTTCCTTCATTCATAGTTGCCATTACTTGATACGCTCCATCAGATTTGGTTACAATTTTTAAAGAATCATTTCTTTTAAATATATTGATAGATGCATTATTATCTGTTGCATTATAACCCACTAAAATATTATGGATATTTTGAACAGTTCCAGATTTTACATAATGTTCATGTCTGCTTCCTTCTGATGATTCAACCAAAAATAAATGTTCCACACCATTTTCATCATCAATAAATTTCTTTTCAGCCCAAGGAATGTAATCAACTAAATCAATCTCATAATCTTGTTCTCTAAAATTATCGGAAAAAGACCAACTGTTAGAGCCCCAAGCAGATAATAATATAGGCTCATGTAGTTTTTTTTGCTCCTTATTATTATCAACAATAACATTTATATAAGTAGTTTCCGATAAAAACTGACTGGTAGTTTCACCTTCATTTATTAACATAATACCTTCATAACCAATATATCTTGTAACTGCTGCACCAACTATAATTAGTAAAAATGCTGCATGAAACATAAACGTTGCCCATTTTTCTTTTTTATATAATTTGTATCTAAAAATGTTACCAAAAAAATTGATTACAAAGAAAATCATGATTAGTTCAAACCACCAAGCATTGTAAATTAGTGCTTTAGAGGTTTGTGTGCCAAAATCATTTTCTATAAAAGTAGCTATACCCATTGCAACTGCAAAAAGGATAAATAAAACTGCCATTAAACGTGTAGAGTAGAGGAAACTTAAAAAATTTTTCATCCTTAATATGTGCTTTTTAAAAGAGTTACAAATTTAAGGATAAAAGCACAAAAAGTCAGTCAGTTTCAGTTATATTTCTCTGTTAAGAATTGTTAAAAAATAAGATTAAATTTATGACAGATAAACATATAATACCATCAATAATAAAAGAAAAAGTAGAAATTGCTTTGGGATATTATCCTCAATTAAAAGACATTCACATAGAATTTAAAATAAAAAAAAATATAAAAAAATCTACAATGCAGGCAAGACCTACTTTTGATAGTTTTTTTAAATCTAAAAAAGATAGAAAGTTTTTAATTTTGATAAGTAAAAAGTTTAAAATTTCTGATAAGGAATTTTCTACTTTAGATATTCCTGATGATATTTTTATTGGTTGGATTGGTCATGAACTAGGACATATTATGGATTATCAAAACAGAAGTAAATTAAACCTAATATGGTTTGGTTTAAAGTATTTATTTTCGGAAAATCATATTGTGGAAGCTGAGAGAGCTGCAGATGGTTTTGCTGTAAAACATAAAATGGAAGATTACATTTTAAAAACAAAGAATTTTATTTTGAATCACGCAGAAATTCCTGATGTCTATAAAAATAGAATGAAAAGATATTATTTATCTCCAGAAGAAATTATGGTTTTGGTTGAAGACAGAGATAAAGTCGCAGAAAAATTACAGCAACTAGCCTAAAATACAAAGACCATTTTGGTGAAATAATCATCATTTATAAAAAAAAATATCACCTAAAAACATAGAATATATAGTATAAATTCTATGTTTTTAGGTGATACATATTTTAATTTTAGTTAAAAAATAGATTTAATTTTTAATCAACCCAAATAGTTTTTGTATTCACAAATTCTTTAACGCCAAAATCGTATAATTCTCTTCCATAACCACTATTTTTAATACCTCCAAAAGGCAATCTTGGGTCACTTGCTACCAACTTATTTACAAAACTATTTCCAGCTTCTAATTGTAGAGCGATTTTTTCTCCTCTTTCAGAATTTCCTGTAAGTACTCCAGAACCCAAGCCAAAAGTTGAATTATTTGCTAATTCAATGGCTTCATTTTCATCTTTAGCTTTTATAACAGAAGCAACTGGCCCAAAAAGTTCTTCATCAAAAGCAGTCATGCCAGGTTTTAAATCGGCTAAAATTGTTGCAGGATAATAGGCACCTTTTTGATCAGGAATTTTTCCTCCCAAAATTAATTTTCCACCTTGTTGAATAGTTTTTTCTACTTGTTTATGAAGTTCATCTCTCAAATCAACTCTAGCTAATGGCCCATAATAGGTGTCTTCGTTTGTAGGTTCACCCATTTTTGCAGCTGCCATTTTTTGAGTGAACATTGTTAAAAAATCATCATATATTTCTTCAACAACAATAAAGCGTTTTGCTGCAATACATGTTTGTCCATTATTTTGTAATCTACCATATGTAGCTAAATCTGTTACTTTTTCTA
>CAXBPL010000143.1:0-4452 GCA_963977615.1 uncultured Polaribacter sp.
TGATAATTTAAAAGAAGGTTTTATATTTAAAAATATTGCCCAATTCCGAAAACCAAACCTCCATTTGAGTTATTTTTCTGGTTTAAAACGCTAAAACCATAATCGATTCTAAACGTTGCATTGTATATTTTTTTACTAATAAAACGCAAGCCAATTCCACTATAAATGCGGATGTTATCTTCTTGAAAAAAATCGTTTAATTCGCCTCCAGGATTTCTCCAAGAACCTAAATCTGTAAAAACGTTGGTTTGAATTGCCAACCAATTTTTATCGTAAATTGTGTGTCTATACTCTGTATTTAACACAAAACTTCCTGTGCCTCTATCAACCAAAATACCAACTCCACGTAAGTTCACATTATTATCTAAGGCAAAAGGTGCAAATGGCGAATTTTCATTTGTTGCCAAACCAAAACGCATTCTGTTTGCCCAATTGCCATTTTCACCAATTCTTTTGTAATAGAAAAAATCGTTCCAAGCAATTAAAAATTCGTTCTGAAAATCGTTTGCTGTAAATACATATTGTGCGTATAAAACACTTTTAAAACCTGTTACATATTGGTAATAATAATCTAAATTATCAAAAGAATACACGAGTTTAAAAAGGGTTTTGTCTAAATCTAAAGTTTGTGGAATGGAAGGATCTGTAATACCCGTTAAATATTGGTATTTTTCTCTAAACAGGTTAATTCCAAAGTCTATTTCGTGTTTTAGGTTGATTTGATACAAGGCTAAAACTTCAAAAGAAACATTGTTGTATAAATAATTGGCAGAATTTTCACCAAAATACAAAGGCTCTTCACTTTTCCAATTTTGATGATTTAAAGCCAAACCCCATTTCTTTGAAAATAAATTCGGCGCTTTAAAATTGATACCATAAGAATCGAATCTATTTCGTTGATAAAAACCTCCAAAAGTGATGTTTCTTCCTAAAAAATTATAATCGTACAAACCTAACTTATAAGAAAATTGTTGGTTGGTTGTGGTCCAAAAATTTACTTCTGGAACAATTGTAATGTTTTCTTCGATATTGATAAAAACATTGTAAAAATTATCATGCGAATAAAAAACCTGATAATAAGCGTGGCTAATTGCTGGTAATCTTTTTATAAGAATAACATCTTTTTCAATGGAAACTGAATCTAAAATTACTCCATTTTTTATTGTTAATAGCGATTTTAGGAAAGATTCGTTTGTTTTATCTGCACCAATAATTTTTATATCTAAAATTCTTTTTTCTTGACAAAAAGTAACTGTTGTTGTTAAAAGAAGAAAAAGAAATAATAGATTTTTAGAGAACATTATTTGGCAATAAATGATGTTTGTATCACCAAATCTACCCAATTATTTTCACTTATTCCATATAATGCAAATTTATAAGTAGCATCTGTAATTAAATCTGCTGGAGTTTCAGTGTGAATTTTACCAGTAATATTCGCTTCATTATAATATTGAAAAGTTTTCTCAGTAGTAAAAGTACCAGATAAAAATGTGTTATCGTTTTTTGAAACTGCTTGAAAATAAGTAGTATTAATATCAAAAGCGATATCTGACCAATTAAAAACGGGCATTAATGGAGCTGTTTCTATAATTTCTACTTCTGTGGAATATTCTGTAGCTTTAGAATTGTTTTGAGTTTTAATAGATTCAGAAATATGCAACTTACCATCTGTAATATAGGTGACCAAACACCAAACTTCATCTGAAGAAGTATGTGTAAATCGTCTTAATTTAGAACCAAAAACTGTAGATTCTGCCAAACTTCTTCTTTTATAATTGCTAAAATCAGTTTTATCTACACTTGTGTTTTCTGTTTCGTAATAACGATAATCATAAGCACCAGTAATCGAATTAAAATAAATATATGTTTGCTCTTTATTTCCGTTTGCAGAACTTGCAAAAGCAATCAAACTATCTAACGTTTTATCAGAATTTTCAGCAACATATTCTTCTAAATCTTTTGGTATAAATTGCTCTTCAATAATTAAGTTTACCCAATTATCTTGGCTAATTCCCATCATTGTAAAATTATACACATCATCTTCTACCAACGTTTCTGGAGTAGTTAAATTTATGGTTGAATCAAAACTACTTTCATCATAATATTGAAAAAATGTATCACTTGTAAAAGTACCCGATTTAAAATCATCTTCTTCATCAGATATTACTTGAAAATATCGAACGTTTTCATCTATTGTGCCATCTTCCCAAGTAAAATTTGGCTCTACTTTCGTTTTATATTCGATAGTAACATCATTCGAATATTCTGTTGTTTTTGAAACATTTTTTAAAAGAATTGGTTCTGAAATATGAAATTTACCCTCTTTTATATACGTAACCAAACACCAAGTTTCTGTTGTTCCAGATCTTGAAAAGCGTTGTAATTTTCCTCCAAAAACAGCTTCAGTTCCTAAACTTTGTCTTCTGTAAACACTGTAATCTGTTTTATCTGCAGAAACTCCTGTAGTTTCATAATAACGAATATCAGTAGCACCAATTTCTGGATAGTAATAGATATAGGTTAAAGCTGTATTGGCTTCTGCATTTGCAGCAAAAGCAATTACAACATCTCTTTCTTTCTCTGAATGTTCATCCAAATATCCTTGCAAATCTCTTGCTACAATTGTGTCTGTATCTTCTGAACACGCAGAAATTAATAAAGAAAAACAAACAAAAATTAATAGATATTTTAATTTCATAAAAATAATTACATTTTAAAAGTCATAATTGGCAACGAAGAATGATTTGAAATATCCTCTGAAATACTACCAGAAAAAACATGAGACAACCCTTTTCTACCATGTGTAATTAGTGTAATTAAATCTGCACCAATAACATTAGAAAAATTTAAAACACCTTCTTCAATAGATCTTGCACAAACAAAGTTAACGTTTATTAAACGATCTATATTTCCTTCTGCTTTCATTAAAAATTTATTCGCCAAAGCATCCATTTCTGGAGTGGTTTTAAATTTATCGTTTGGCAAATTCACATACAAAAGATGTTTTCTTACATTTAAAAAATCTAAAGAAGACAGCATTTTTTTAAACGCATCTACTGATTCTTCAGAGAAATCTGTTGCATACACAATATCAGCAAAATCGATATCTTTTAGTTCATTTTTAAGAACCATAACAGGTATTTCTGAATATCTAATAACTTTTTCTGTATTAGAACCTGTAAAAAATTCTTTTAACCCACTTGCTCCATGAGAACCCATTATAATCAAATCTGCATCTACTTCTTTAGCAATTGAATTTATTTCACTAAACACTTTGTAATGCTTTACAATTGGCACAATTTTCACCTCTTTTAAATACTCTTTTTGCAAAAATTCTTTGAATCTTTTTTCTGCTAATTTTAAAAAGAAAACTGCTTTTTCTTGTGTGTATTCAGCACTTTGAGATAAACTTACTTCTTGCAAATCTAACATGTGCAAAGCATAAATAGTAACCTCCGTTTTTTTTGATAAAAGTACTGCTGCTTTTAAAGCATATTCTGAATATTCTGAAAAATCTATGGGTACAATTATTTTTTTCATGTTGTTTTAATTTTTAATTTATCAAACAAAATTAAGTCTCTTTTCTCTTTTATTACAAGACTTTTATCATGTTTTATATGATATTTATTGTTTATATAATTGATGTAATAAAGTTTCTGCGGGTTTATTTTGTGGTGTAAATCTGTTATCTTTTTCGCCACCAACTCTTTCATGAGCATGAAACCATTTCCAAATAAAACCACCTGCAAACCAATCTTCTTTCCAAAATTGATTATGGATTGCTTGCAAAGCGTCTGCTTGTGCTTGTAAATTTAAACTCCCTTCTACTCTATTAGAATCCCAAGGTTGTTTTCCTGTAAAATCGATGCTTCTGTAACCAAATTCTGTAAATAAAACTGGCTTGTTATACTTTTTCTGAATTCGGATAATATCTTCTTTGTGAGGTTTCCAACCATTTTCAAAATCTTGAATAGTTGGCGATTTTTTTTCACTTAAAGGAAAATATGCATCAATACCAATAAAATCTAATTCTCCCCAAAAAGGGATGCGTTTAAACTCGTCCCAATTTGCTGCATACGTTAATTTACCTTTGTAAACTTCTTTAATTTCTTTGATTAACTCCTGCCAATAAATGGGTCTATTCATCACAAAATCTTCTAATTCTGTGCCAATACAAAGAATTTCTGCGTTTAATTCTGTTGCAGCTTTTGCATAGGTTAAAATATAATCTCTATATGAATTTTCTAAAAGGATCCAATTTTCTTCTGTAGTTGGTTTTAAATCTCCAGTAAAACCTCCTCTTCTAAGCCATAAATGAGGTTTTATCATGATTTTTACATCAACTTTCTGGAACTCTTTGGCATATTGTAGTAATCCGTTTTTGCTTTCGCCAAACCATTCTCTGTTTGTATTGAATTCAATTTTAGGAATTTCAATATTTCTAATAAAACT
>CAXBPL010000144.1:0-4383 GCA_963977615.1 uncultured Polaribacter sp.
TCATCAGAATCTCTAGAAAAAGTATTTAATAAATGATTAAATTGAAGTGTATTGTTTTCTTTAATTCTGTAGGTTAAATTAGTTCTGGTATTAACTGTTTTATCAATATCTTTTTGTAAAGTTGGATCACCAGCTTCTGCACCAGAAGTCCAAACATCTGGAGTGTTGTAATAATTTGTTGGGTAACCAAGCCAACTATATTGTGTTGCAATAGTATCTATCGTTTTTCTATTTAATTTAGAGAAGGAAGCAAAAGCACTTACATCTAAATTTTTTAAAATGTCAGTTTTTTTATAATCTAAACTGTACATATTTGTGTGCTGTTCTGTAAACCTGTTACCATACACAATTTCCATGGTGGCTGCAGTTTGAATTTGTTTATCCATATTAGAAAGTACAGCACCAAATAAAAATTGATCTGCCCAATCTACATTTGTATATCCAATTTCTGCTTTTCCACCTTGCGATCTGTATCGATCATGAAAACGTTTTGCTCTTATATACACATCTGGTGTTCCTGGTGCTAATGTTACAGCAACTTGGTTTCCCCAAACTTTATAATCGTTGTCAGCATAATTTAAAAATGCAGAACCTCTTGCAGTAAAACCATTTTTATTATTTCTATAACCCCCAATTATATCTGCTCTATAAGTACCAAAAGAACCAGCTGAAATAGAGGCACGTAATTCGTTTTTTGTAATATTATTTAGCACAATATTAATTGCACCACCCATAGCATCATCAGATAAATATGGAGGAACAACGCCTTTGTAAACTTCTATTCTTTTAATTAAAGAAGCAGGTATGCTGTTTAAAGAAAATGAAGGACCAAAATTTCTTATAGGAACTCCATCTATAAATATTTTTACAGAATTACCAGACATTCCATTTAAATTATAATTTGCTGTAGATCCTAAACCACCAGATTGTCTAACTCTAACTCCTGCAGATTGGTCTAATAACTCGTTTACTTGAATAGATTGTATGGCTGCTTTTTTTGTTGAAATTACATTTACAGCAAAACCCTTTTCTTCAATTATTTTCTTTCTTGATTTTGATACAATAAGAACTTCATCTAATTGATTTTCTATAAATTCAAGTTCAATATTTACAACTTTTTTACTTTCGTTTAAGGTTGCAGAAACAGTTTTAGGTTTAGAGTTTAAAGAATATATTTGAAAAGTATAGGTGCCATAAGGAACTTGTTTTAAATAAAAATCTCCATTGATATCTGTGGATATTTCTTTATAATATTCGAAACCATTAATGATAAGTAAAGCACCAATTGCAGGTTCATCAGTATTAAATTTTATTTTACCATAAAAATCTCCATTCTGACTAAAAGTAACCGTTGTTAAAAGGAAAAAGAATAAAGTTCTAATGAAAAGCATGCTTGTTTTTTTGACAAATATACTTTTATTTGTAATTAGTCTAAATAAAAACAGATGTTTTGAGGAATAAATAATTATTCCTTATTTTATTAAAATAATTACTAAATTTTATGAGTTTAAATTTTTAATCATCAAAAAAACATCCTTATTTTTAATCATTCTACATAATGGTTTTTTGAAAATGCCTAAAATTGAAGTGATTTTTTGTCCAAATAAGGAGATTTAACACTGATTAAAGAAAATAGCTAAAGTTTTTAATGTTCTTTTTTACTTCTAAAACTCTCAATAATTACTGTCAATAAAATTAAGCTACCTCCAATAAAAGTATTTTGGCTTGGTATTTCATTTACAAAGATATAAGCGATTATGATACCAAAAATGGGTTGCACACTACTTATAATACTCGCAGTTGCTGCAGAAAAATGCTTTAAAGAATTCACTAACATTGTGTGTCCAATTGCAGTTGTTAAAAGGGCTACTAAAATTAATAACGGAATTTGGCTATACACATTTGAAACATCGCTATAAAATAAAACAGGAATTAACAGCACAGTAACAACAATCATTTGATAGAACATTAACATGCTACCATTGTATTTTTTAACTTGTTTTTTTACAACTAAATTTCTTACAGCATAAAAGAACGCAGAAAGAATACCGAGCAAAATTCCTTTAAACTGATCATTTTCTAAAGAGAATTCTGGAATCAATATAAAAACACCAAAAAATACTAAAACAGCTAACAGAACATGAATCAAATTCAATTTTTGTTTTGTGAAAAGAGGTTCTAAAAAAGCCGTTATTATTGGGTAGGTAAAGATGGACAACATTCCTAAAGCAACATTAGACAGTTTTAAAGCATAGAAATACGTAACCCAATGTGCGCCCATTAAAAAGCCACTAATCAAAAATGAAACTGCATCTTTTTTTGAGTTGATTTTTAAAGCTACTTTTTTAAATTTACAGAAGATAAAGATAAAAACACCTGCTAAAATTGCTCTAAACAAAATTATTACTTCAGGAGCAAGTGCAATATATTTCCCTAAAACTCCTGAAGTACTTATAAAAAGTGTTCCTAAAAGTAAAATCGAAATATTTTTTGAGTGAGAGTTTTGCATTATAATTTTATGAATGTCTTTGTGAGGTAGTAAGTAATTTTTTGAGTTGCAATTTACAAACCTACAAGGTTTTGAAAACCTTGCAGGTTATAAATTTATACTTTTTGTAAAACTCCTAGAGCAGTTTTTACGGAATCAATTTTTATAAAAGTGATTAACAAACGCAAACCGTTTTTAGTTTCCTTTTCTTTCATTACACAACTTTTTCCATTTTGTTGCACATATTTTAACATTCTAGAAAAAGCTTCAGTTTGGTAAAAATCACTTTGTTGATTGGCTACAAAATACCCAATCATGCGTTTTTGTTTTAGAATGATTTTCTCCAAACCTAATTCTTTGGCAAGCCATTTTATCCTTACAGAATCTAATAAATCTTCAACTTGTGTAGGGATTTCTCCAAACCTATCAATAATTTCAGTTTCGAAAATTTGTAATTCAGTTTCCTTTTCTAAATTTCCTAATTTAGTATATAAAGCCAATCTTTCTGTGATCGAATTTACGTAATCATCAGGAAAAAGAATTTCAAAATCAGTATCAATCGTTACTTCTTTTACGTATTCTTTTGGTTTTAACTTGTCTTCAGGATACAATTCTGCAAACTCATTTTCTTTCAATTCTTCAATAGCTTCTTGCAATATTTTTTGATACGTATCAAACCCAATATCGTTGATAAATCCACTTTGTTCACCACCCAATAAATCTCCTGCTCCACGAATTTCTAAATCTTTCATGGCAATATTAATTCCACTTCCTAAATCAGAAAATAAAACCAAAGCTTCTAGCCTTTTTCTAGCATCATCTGTCATCATATGATAAGGAGGAGTAATAAAATAACAAAACGCTTTTTTGTTACTTCTACCAACTCTTCCACGCATTTGATGCAAATCACTCAAACCAAAATTATTCGCATTATTAATAAAAATTGTGTTGGCATTTGGCACATCTAAACCACTTTCAATAATGGTTGTTGATACTAAAACATCAAAATCATTATTCATAAAACCAAGCATTAAACCTTCCAGTTTTTTGCCTTCCATTTGTCCATGACCAATGCCTATTTTTGCTGATGGAACCAATCTTTGCAACAAACCAGCAACTTCTTTGATGTTTTCAATCCTATTATGGATAAAGAAAACTTGTCCTCCTCTAGATATTTCGTAAGAAATTGCATCACGAATTACATCTTCAGAAAAACGAATTACGTTACTTTCAATAGGATGTCTGTTTGGTGGAGGTGTTTTTATTACAGATAAATCTCTGGCAGCCATTAAACTAAATTGTAAAGTTCTAGGAATTGGAGTTGCAGTTAAAGTTAAAGTATCTACGTTTTCTTTCAACGTTTTTAATTTATCTTTTACAGCAACACCAAATTTTTGTTCTTCATCAATAATTAATAAACCTAAATCTTTAAATTCTAAACGTTTATTTGTAAGTTGATGTGTTCCAATAATAATATCTACAGAACCATCATTTACACCATTAATCGCTTCTGTTTTTTGTTTTGCAGTTCTAAATCTGTTTAAATAATCAATTTTGATAGGAAAATCTTTTAAACGCTCAGTAAAAGTTTGATAATGTTGAAACGCCAAAATTGTTGTTGGTACTAAAATTGCGACTTGTTTTCCATTATCAACAGCTTTAAAAGCAGCTCTTACAGCCACTTCTGTTTTTCCAAAACCAACATCTCCACAAACCAATCTGTCCATAGGTTGTTCTTTTTCCATGTCATTTTTTACATCTTGTGTCGCTGTAAATTGATCTGGTGTATCTTCATACATAAAACTACCTTCTAACTCATGCTGAATATGCGTATCTGGACCAAAAGCAAAACCTTTTTCTAGCTTTCTTTTTGCATATAATTGAATTAAATTAAA
>CAXBPL010000145.1:0-4353 GCA_963977615.1 uncultured Polaribacter sp.
TTGTTATTTCGTTTAAGAAAGTGAAATCAGAGAGAGTTATCAAAAGAAATTTTAGCGGAATAACAAGAATCAACTTACCAGAAATAGCACACAATTATTCGTTTGTGAATAACCTAAAAACGATGTGGCAACTCTCTAACATCGACTTTAAATTCATTTTAAAAAGCATTCCATTTATCTGTATTTTAATTGTTGGGCTTTTAATGATGGTAGTTGCCCTATTTAATGCTGGCGCAATTTTTGGGACAGAAACGTTGCCTGTAACTTGGCAAATGCTAGGAAGTGGAGGCGTTTTTAGTTTTTTAGTCATTAATATTTGTACGTTTTTATATGCAGGTATTTTAGTACAAAGAGCAGAAACTGCAAAAATTAATCATTTGGTAGATAGTACTCCAGTTCCAAATTGGACCTTGTTATTCTCTAAATTAATTGCTTTACTAAAAATGCAATTGGTTTTACTAGCAGTAATTATGGTTGCAGGAATGATATTTCAAACGTATAAGGGGTATTATAATTACGAAATTGGTCATTATATAAAAGAATTGTTTGGGTTAAATTTCTTAAATTATTTGGTTTGGGCATTGTTATCAATCTTTATTCAAACATTGGTAAAAAATCAATATTTAGGGTTTTTTATTATTTTGATCGTTGTTATTGCAATTCCATTATTATCTTTTATAGGAATTGAATTACCAGTCTTTAAATACAACCAAGGTCCAGGTTTTGACTATTCTGATATGAATGGGTATGGGTCTGCATTATCAAGATATTTATGGTACAAATTGTATTGGATTTTAGGAGGATCTTTATTGATTATTTTAAGTATTTTAATGTGGGTTAGAGGTTTGCCAAGTTCTTTTTCAGAAAGATTAAAAATTGCAGTACAACGTTTTACAGTTCCTAAAATAGTAAGTTTTGTGGTAATTTTAATCGCATTTTTAGCTTTGGGAACTACAATTTTTCTAGAAACAAAATCAGATAGTAAAAACTCCTCTTCCAAACAAGCAGAATTAGATGCTGTGAAATGGGAAAAAACCTATAAAAAATACGAAAACTACAAGCAGCCAAGAGTGGTTGCTGTAAAAGCAGATTTACATATTTATCCGAAGAAAAGAACGTATGAAGCTACTGCTGTTTATACGTTGGTTAATAAAACTGATCAAGAAATTGATAGTATTTTCTTAAATCATAATTCTTTAGAAAACACGTTCGAATTCAACATTGCAAACAAATTAGTGTTAGAAGACACTGTTTTTAATTTTGATATTTATAAGTTCGATAAAACAATAAAACCTGGGGATTCGTTGCAATTAACCATCAACGTTAAAAGTAAGAAAAACACGATGTTTCAGCAAAAATCGCCTGTTTTAGAAAATGGAACTTTTTTGAATAATTTTTCCATGTTTCCTAATTTTGGATATTCATCAGGAGGAGAGTTAACAGATAATAAAACGCGTGAAAAATATGATTTACCACCAAATAATTTACAAAAAAATCCATCAGATTCTACAGCTTTAGGAAATACTTATATTTCTAAAGATTCAGATTGGATTGATTTTGAAGCAACAGTATCAACATCAAAAGATCAAATTGCGATTGCTCCAGGATATTTGCAAAAAGAATGGGAAGAAAATGGTCGTAAATATTATCACTATAAAATGGATAGTAAAATCTTGAATTTTTATGCCTTTAATTCTGCAAGATATGAAGTAAAAAAAGAAATGTGGAATGGCATTAGTTTAGAAATTTATTATCACAAACCACACACCTATAATTTGGATAGAATGATGAAAGGAATGAAAGCTTCTTTAGCTTATAATGCTAAAAACTTTAGTCCTTATCAACATAAACAAGCAAGAATTATTGAGTTTCCAAGAACACAAGGAACTTTTGCACAATCTTTTGCAAATACAATTCCGTTTTCTGAAGGATTTGGATTTATTGCAGCTGTAGATGATGAAAATGAAGATGGAGTAGATTACCCATTTGCTGTAACTGTACATGAGGTTGCACATCAATGGTGGGCACATCAAGTAATTGGAGCCGATGTTTTAGGTGCAACTATGTTGTCTGAAAGTTTGTCTGAATATGTGGCTTTAAAAGTCTTAGAACACGAACATGGAAAACCTAAAATGCGTACTTTTTTAAAGGAAGCTTTAGATGGTTATTTAATGCAAAGAACCTTTGAAAGTAAACGTGAAAAACCATTAATGTATAATGATGGACAAGGTTATATTCGTTATCAAAAAGGCTCTTTAGTGTTTTATGCTTTGAGTGATTATATTGGAGAAGAAAACCTAAATGGCGCTTTAAAACGCTATGTAGAAAAAGTAAAATTCCAAGAAGCACCTTACACAACATCTATAGAAATGGTAGATTATATAAGAGAAGTTACTCCAGATTCTTTAAGTTATGTAATTAATGATATGTTTGAGACGATTACTTTATATCAAAATAGAATTACTGATGTAACATCTACAGAGTTAGAAAATGGAAAATATCAAGTAGATATTGAGTTTGAAGTTTCTAAATATAGAAATGACGAAAAAGGGAAAAAGTTTTATGCCGAAAAAGTAGGAGATACTTTAAGTTACACTCCAGCAGATAAAAAGAAACCAATTTTATCAGTAAAATTACAAGATTATATTGATATTGGTATTTTTACAGAAGAAGAAGTTGATGGAAAAAAGAAAGAAGTAGCTTTGTATTTACAAAAACATAAGATTACTCAAATCAATAATAAAATAACCATTATTGTTGATAAAAAACCTACAGAAGTTGGTATTGATCCTTACAATAAATTGATTGATACACAGTCTAATGACAATAGACAGAAGATCTAAAAACAGTAAAGTAGATGCATTTATGAAATTGAAAAATTTTTAAATGCATCTGTTTTTATTCCTTTATTTATAATTTTACCTAAATTCTATAGGTGCTTTTTGTTGATAAAATAAATTATATAGTATTTTTACCGAAGTTAATTTAATAGAGATCGCAAAAATTGAAAAAATCTTTCATAAAAAAACAGTTTAAAAAATTACTAAAAGAAGAAGAGTATAGAGTCGCTTCTAATGAAGAGGTTTATACTGTTGGTATTGTTGCTTCTTATGAAATTTCTAAATGGTTAAAAATTGAAGATGAAGTTGAAAAAATATTAGAGTTAGGGAATATTAGAATTTATAGCTATAGACCTTTTAGTAAAAGTAATGTACCTTCTTATAAGTATTTTTCCGAAAAAGATTTCAACTGGAAAGGTGAACCTAAAAAAACAGCGTTTAAAGATTTTATAGACGAGCCTCATGATTTATTAATTGGTTATTTTAATAAGAGAAATATATATATAGAAAATACAGTTTTGCATAGTAAAGCAAAATTTAAAGTTGGTTTTGCAAAAGTAAATCAAGAATTGTACGATTTAGAAATTGCAGAATTTCCAACGAATATAGAAAGCTTTCTTTTAGAGCTCAAAAAATACCTAATTGTTTTAGGAAAACTAAAAAATTAAACTTCATTTAAAAAGTTGTGTATTCTTTGTAAGAACTTAAAATTTAAGAATACAATCAATTTGAAAATTGTAATTTTACCACGTAAAAATTAAGAAATGCAAAAATTTATTGGAACTGGTGTTGCTTTAATTACACCTTTTAAAGAGGATTTATCTGTAGATTTTGATGCGCTAATTAAATTAGTGAATTTTAATATCGAAAACGGAACAGATTATTTAGTAATTAATGGTACAACTGGCGAAAGCGCAACCATCTCTGAAGAAGAAAAACAGCAAATTATAGATGTTATTATCAAAACAAATAATAAGCGTTTGCCTTTAGTTCTGGGTGTTGGTGGTAACAATACTTTAGCAGTTGTTAAAGAATTTAAAACAAGAGATTTTACAGGAATCGACGGAATTTTATCGGTTGCTCCTTATTATAGCAAACCAACCCAAGAAGGTTTTTATCAGCATTACAAAGCTTTAGCAGAAGCAACTGACTTACCAATAATTTTATACAATGTTCCTGGTAGAACAGCTAAAAACATGGAGCCATCAACAACTTTACGTTTGGCAAAAGATTTTAGCAATATTGTGGGTGTTAAAGAAGCAGGAAATAATCAACAGCAATACAACACGTTGTTGAAAGACAAACCAGCAGATTTTTTAATAATTTCTGGTGATGATGATTTAGCTTTAGGAGTTGCATTAGCTGGTGGTTCTGGAGTAATATCTGTTATTGGACAAGCATTTCCAGCAGCATTTTCTAAAATGATAAAATTAGGATTGGAAGGAAAAAATAAAGAAGGTTATGACATCCATTTCAAAATGATGGATATTGTTGACTATATTTTTGAGGAAAA
>CAXBPL010000146.1:0-4326 GCA_963977615.1 uncultured Polaribacter sp.
AAGATAATACAATTGCAGATTTAGCTGTAGCTTTAAACTGTGGTCAAATTAAAACAGGTTCTGCTTCACGTTCAGATAGAATGGCGAAATACAACCAATTGTTAAGAATTGAAGAAGAATTAGGAGATGTAGCTTATTTCCCTAAACAGAAAGCATTTAATATATAATCAGATTAAAATATTCTAATATATTTATACTAAGAGCCTTGCAATTTTGCAAGGCTTTTCTGTTTTTATTAAAGAATTGTTAAATCAATACTGCTTATTTTTTAATATTAAAAATCTATGCTTTACATCTTTTAAAATACTGTAAAATTTGGTATCTTCGTGACTAGAAAATTATAAAAAAAAAATCACTATAAATGTCAGATATAGCTAAATTACAAATTGGAGATAAATCCTACGAATTTCCTTTAATTAAAGGGACAGAAAATGAAGTTGCCATTGATATAAAATCTTTAAGAGGGGTAACAGATTCAGTAATTACAATAGATCCAGGTTTTAAAAACACAGGTTCTTGTGAAAGCGCTATTACATTTTTAGACGGTGAAAAAGGTGTTTTAAGATATAGAGGATATCCTATTGAGCAATTAGCAGAGCAAGCTACTTTTTTAGAAGTTTCTTATGCTTTAATTTTTGGTGATTTACCAACTACAGAGCAACTTAAGAAGTTTAAACAAGATATTTGTGAGCAATCTATTTTAGATGAAGATATTAGAAAAATTGTAGATGCTTTTCCAAAGTCTGCACATCCAATGGGTGTTATTTCTTCATTAACATCTGCATTAACAGCATTTAATCCATCTTCAGTAAATGTAGATTCTGAAGAAGATATGTACAAAGCTATCGTTAAAATATTAGGTAAATTTCCTGTTCTAGTAGCTTGGACAATGCGTAAAAAACAAGGTTTACCTTTAGATTATGGAGATTGTAGTTTAGGATATGTAGAAAACATGTATAAAATGATGTTTAAGCAGCCAAACAAAGAATTTGTTACCAATGATATTGTTGTAGAAGCTTTAAACAAATTATTTATTTTACATGCAGATCATGAACAAAACTGTTCTACATCTACAGTAAGAATTGCAGGATCTTCTCATGCAGGATTATTCGCATCATTATCAGCAGGAATTTCTGCACTTTGGGGACCACTTCATGGAGGTGCAAACCAAGCAGTTTTAGAAATGTTAGAAGCTATAAAAGCTGATGGTGGAGATACTAAAAAATACATGGCGAAAGCTAAAGATAAAGATGATCCTTTTAGATTAATGGGTTTTGGACATAGAGTTTATAAAAACTTTGATCCAAGAGCAAAAATCATTAAAAAAGCTGCAGATGAAGTTTTAAATGATTTAGGTGTAGAAGATCCTATTTTAGCAATTGCAAAAGGTTTAGAACAAGAGGCTTTAAACGATCCATATTTTGTGGATAGAAAATTATATCCTAACGTAGATTTCTATTCAGGTATTATTTACAGAGCTATGGGAATTCCTGTAGAAATGTTTACAGTAATGTTTGCTTTAGGACGTTTACCAGGTTGGATTGCTCAATGGAGAGAAATGAGATTGAACAAAGAACCAATAGGAAGACCTCGTCAAATTTATGTAGGGGAAACTACAAGAGATTTTGTAGATATTGATAAAAGATAAAAAATAATATTATTTTTACTAAATAATTAAAAGCTTCATAATTTATGAAGCTTTTTTTTAATCATAAAAGATATGTTACAACTAAATATTCAGAATGAAACTGCTACTTTAAAAGCAGTAATTTTAGGAACAGCAAAAAGTCTTGGAGCAATTCCAAAGCCAGAAGATTGTTATGACCCTAAAAGTTTACAGCATGTTCTAAAAGGAACCTATCCAAAAGAACAAGATATGATTGCTGAAATGGATGCTGTTGCAGCTATTTTTAAGAAATATGATATTCAAGTTTTTAGACCTGAAATTTTAGAAAATTACAACCAAATATTTACTAGAGATATTGCTTTTGTGATTGATGATAAATTGATAAAGGCAAATATTTTACCTGATAGAGAAAATGAATATTTAGCCATACAACATGTCTTAGATCAAATTAATCCTAAGAAAATAATTCATTTGCCTGAAGAATGTCATGTAGAAGGAGGAGATGTAATGCCTTGGAATGAGTATATTTTTGTGGGTACGTATTCAGGTGAGGATTATTCAGATTTTATTACTGCAAGAACAAATGTAGAAGCTGTAAAAGAACTTCAAAAATTATTTCCACATAAAATTGTGAAATCTTTTGAGTTAAGAAAATCGAACACGAATGCTAAAGAAAATGCGCTACATTTAGATTGTTGTTTTCAACCTATTGGAAAAGACAAAGCAATTCTACATGAAAACGGATTTTTGAATAAAACTGAATACGATTGGTTGCTAAATTATTTCGGAAAAGAAAACGTTTTTGAAATTACAAAAGACGAAATGTTTAATATGAACAGTAATATTTTTTCTATTTCTGAGCAAGTAATTATTTCTGAACAAAATTTTACAAGACTAAATACTTGGTTAAGAGAAAACGGATTTATAGTAGAAGAAGTACCTTATACACAAATTGCGAAACAAGAAGGTTTATTGCGTTGTTCTACAATGCCACTAATTAGAGAGTAAATTTTTATTCGGGTAAAACAGTTAAATAAATTTTTGAAATACTTTCGTTTACGTAATCAGCATTTTTAGTAAATGCTTTGATAATGAGCATGGTGTTTTGCCCAATAAATTCTTTGTCTATTTTAAAATTGAATCTTTTTGAATCTTGATTTATTCTTAATTTTCCTGTAAAATGAGACAATTGATATTCAATTTCTCGGTCTTTTGGATCATTAGCTTGTACCAATAATTCATAGTCATCTCCAACTTTAAGAACTGGTTTTTGTTGATTGTCCTTATTTGAATTAGTCCAAGAAGTACCTAAATTATCAGATATTTTTGTGATAGCAATAAAATAATCTTCCACTAAATTATTCTTGTTGTTATAAATTGTAATGGTGTTTTTTAAGTCTGATACAATTCCAGAAAGTAAATCTTCTTGACTTTTTATAAGGTTTTTTCCACTATCAATTGTTTTTTTGAAAAGCTCAATTTCATTAAAAAAGACAAAAAATCTTTTTTTATCATTTAAAATAGGAGCGAACTTTTGCCAATTTTCATCAATAATTAAACCTAGATTTTCAAATTCGGCATAAAAAATGATTCTTTTCTCAAAAAGAAAACCATCGTTTTTATCCTGTTCAGAAGTTCTTTTTTTGAACCATTTATTTGTAATATTTTTAGGAATATTATAATCGCTTTCATCAGCATCACCAAGAACATCAATAATTAATTTTCTTAAAGTGTTTTCATATTGTTTTATCATTGGTTGCAAATAAGGGTAAAATATTAATTCTTTTATCAATTTTAACAAAGATACAAAAAGGTTTTTGAGGTTTTACTTCTTAACAGCAATCATTATATGAGGACCAAAAGGCAACAACTAAAGAACATTTATAGTAGATATTTAATAAATATTACTTTGTTTAGTGCCCCTGAAATTAATAATTTCTATAAAATCTTCTTCAATATTTATTCGATAGATAATGTAATTGTTTTTGTCAACAAATCCTTTGTAAAGATTTTTATATAAGGTAGTTTTTGGACTACTTTCAGGAAATTCCTTAATGTGGTTTAATAGTTTATTTAAGTTTTGCTCTAGTTTTAGAATTTCTAAAACAGTCCATTTTTTATCCAAATATTCTAAAACTTTTTCTAAACCCTCATCAGCTTTTGGAGTCCATACAATTTTTAATGCCATTTTTTAAAACGTTGCATTACTTTTTCATTTGAAACCAAAATGCCCTTATCTGCTTGTTTTAAACCAATTTCTATAGCTTCTTTTTCTTCATCAGACATTTCAGACCACCAATTTGTTTCATTTTGATTAGAAATAAAAGTATTTAATTTGCTTTCTAAAATTTCTTCCGATACAAAAGAAGCATTTCCTTTATCAATTTCAGAAATTTCGTTTTGTAAGTATTTTTGTGTCGTTATAAAATCTTCATTTTCATTGATGATTTCAATTTCATCTTTACTAAACTTACTTAATAACCAAAGAAATTTATCGTACACTTTATCATTAATTCTTAATTGAATTGTTTTCATAACTTTAGTTTTAACAAATATACAAAAAGACTTTTATTTCCTTACAGCAATCATTATATGAGGACTAAAAGGCAACAAATACTCATCATTCTGAGTTAAATTCTGAAGTGCTTTTAAAGTTTTAGATTTCTTTTTATCTAACATATTTGCAAAATATTCGTTGT
>CAXBPL010000147.1:0-4226 GCA_963977615.1 uncultured Polaribacter sp.
TGTGCATCATAAAGGAAAAGATGGGAAAGTTGGTGATGTGTTAATCTCTGAAAACGTGAAGATATCAGCAGCAGAAATTGGAGTTTTAGCAACTGTTGGCAAATCATTTGTAAAAGTTGCAAAACAGCCTAAAGTAATGATTGTTTCTACAGGTGATGAATTGGTTGGCGTAGATGAAATTCCTTTGGATCATCAAATAAGAAGAAGTAATGTTTTTACGCTGGTTTCTTTGTTAGAAAGACTACATATTTCTTCAGAAACTGCTCATATTACAGATGATAAACCTATTTTAAAATCGAAAATAAAAAAATACTTACAAGAATATGATGTGTTGCTTTTTAGTGGCGCAGTTAGCAAAGGAAAGTTCGATTTTTTACCAGAAGTTTTTGACGAATTAGGTGTTGAAAAACTATTTCATAAAGTTGCACAAAGACCAGGAAAACCTTTCTGGTTTGGACAAACTGAAAACTGTAAATTATTTGCATTTCCAGGAAACCCAATTTCGACATTTGTAAATTGTTTGGCGTATTTTTATCCTTGGTATTTTAAATCAGTAAATTTAAAAGTTGAACAAGAAACTGCAATTTTAGCCGAAAACGTCTCTTTTAAGCCAGATTTGGTTTATTTTTTACAAGTAAAATTAAGTAATAAAAATGGCAATTTAATTGCAACTCCAATTCAAGGAAATGGTTCTGGAGATTTAGCCAGTTTGGTACATGCAGATGCGTTTATTCAATTGCCAAGTCATAAAAGTGAGTTTAAAAACGGAGAGGTTTATCCTTTAATTAGATATAGATAAGTTAATATAATGTCAGTTCGAGTGATTTCGATATTTTCATCGAAATTGTATCGAGAATATTTTTTAATTTCTAAACAAATTTCTCGATACAAAATTTCTGAAAAAGAAATTTCACTCGAAGTGACAGTATACCTATTAAAACTGTTAAAATGTGATGTCAGTTCGAGTGATTTTGCCTTTTTAGGCGAAATTGTATCGAGAACATTGTTAAGTTTTAACGAATTTTTATTTTTAAAATCCTCATACAAAAACAATGAGCAACTTTTCCCACATCAATAAAAACAACAATCCTAAAATGGTTAATGTTTCTGATAAGAAAATTACCAAAAGAACAGCCATTGCAAAAGCAACGATGTTTTTAGGAAAAAAAGTGATTTCTCATTTTACGAATGATGAGTTAATCACCAAAAAAGGTCCAGTTTTTCAAACAGCCATAATTGCAGGAATTCAAGGTGTTAAAAAAACATCAGAATTGATTCCTATGTGTCATCCATTATTGATTAATGGAGTAGATATTGATATTAATATTATCGATTTAGAAAACATAGAAGTCTTTTGCGAAGTAACTATCGAAGGAAAAACAGGCGTAGAAATGGAAGCATTAACTGGCGCAAATATTACCTGTTTAACTATTTATGATATGTGCAAAAGTATCAGTCAGCAAATGGTGATAAAAGAAGTGAAATTAGTAGAAAAAACTGGAGGAAAATCGGATATTAGAAGCCCATCTTAATCTTCCCAAAGGGAAGAAACACTCTTGTGCTTTAGGATAAAAAAAAATGAGTAGTAAAATTAATGATATTTTTATTTTTTATACAGTTTGTTTTTCCAAACAGTTTATTTCCCCATGAAGTTTGTCATCCTGAAAGGATCTCTAGAGAATATTACTCACTCATGTGTGAGACGCTTCCAGCGTGACAAACTAAATTAAAAAAAAAACGAGTACATAACAAGATGAAAAAAAACACAAAACATACAAACCTAGAAAGACGAGATAATGACAATTTTGCACCAAATGAAATTGCAATTTTAGGCACAAATTGCAACATTATAGCTGATTTGGTGCATCAAGTCTCTCAAAAATCATCAAACTACAAGTTGGCGTATTTTGATGCTTCTCACGTAAAAGATGTTACAGAAAACAACTTATCAGAATATGTTTTTCATCATGAAGGAAATTTACAAATTACGACTTCTGGAAACGTAAACAAATTTCAACAACGTTTGGATTTTGCACAATTTGATTATGTTTTTATCAACGGAAATCATTATCAAGGAGCAAAACAAATTTTAGTTTTAGATGAAGCAAAAGAAGCTTCAGTTTTAAAAAGATTAGAACAATTAAATAGAGTTCAGTTCATCATCAAACTAAAAAAAGATACCGATTTTTTTGATTTTTTGGTTGAGAAATATCCAAATATAAAAAACAAGCTTTGCTATACAATTGATGAAGTTGATAAAATTGCAGATCACATCAATAACTTGATTCAAGAAAAAATTGCGCCTGTAAAAGGGTTGGTTTTGGTTGGTGGAAAAAGTACAAGAATGGGAACAGATAAAGCTGAGCTTAACTATTTTGGAAAACCACAAAAAGAATTTGCAAAAGAATTGTTAGAGCGTAATAATTTAGAAACGTTTTATTCTGTTCAAAATTCATCAGAAATTGAAAATGAAATTCACGATAAATTTCTGAATTTAGGACCTTTTGGAGGCATTTGTTCTGCGTTTCAAAAAGACCCAAATTCGGCTTGGTTTGTGTTGGCAACAGATGTTCCTTTTGTAAATGAAGAAGTTATTAAATTGCTGTTAAAACATAGAAATCCAAGTAAAGCTGCAACAGCAATTAAAGGAAAAAGCAAGGAATTTGTAGAGCCTTTAATAACCATTTACGAGCCAAAAGCATATCCTATTTTGTTACAATATTTAGCTCAAGGCTACTCTTGTCCTCGTAAAATGTTAATTAATTCTGATGTTGAAATTGTAGAAATTGATGATGATTTTATAAGAAATATAAATACTCCAGAAGAGTTTGAAATTGCAAAAAAGGAGATTGGGAAACAATAAAATTAAAAAAAAAAGATAACATACAGTTTTGTCATTTCGACTTTAGGAGAAATCTCATAATTAAGCTAACATAAAATTGAGATTATTATGAGATTTCTCAATCGCCTAAAAAGGCTCATTTCGAAATGACAAAATAAGTGTGAAATATTGAAATAAATTCATTGTAAACAAGTTTAACATAATAATGAAACCAACAAAAAATCAACTTTTTAAACGTCAAATCACTTTATCAGAAATTGGTGAAGTTGGGCAACAAAAACTACAAAACGCTACTGTTTTGGTGGTTGGTTGTGGAGGTTTAGGAAGTCCGATTGCAGTTTATTTAGCTGCAAGTGGAATTGGAAAAATTCATTTGGTAGATTTTGACACCATTGATATTACCAATTTACACAGACAAGTTTTCTTTTCTTTAGAAGATGTTGGTCAATCAAAAGCAGCAGTTTTATCAGAATTTATAAAAAAAAGAGCACCTTTTACAGAAGTTAATTTCACGAGCAAACCAATTACAAAAGTCAATGTTTTTGAATTGATAGAAAACGTTGATATTATTGTGGATGGAACAGATTCCTTACCAACAAAATACTTATTAAACGATGCTTGTGTCATCAAAAACAAACCACTTGTTTACGGTTCTTTGTATAAGTTTGATGGATATGTTGCTACTTTTAATGTGTTGCAAAAAGAGGGAACTTACTCCACAAATTTAAGAGATGCTTTTCCAGAAATGGCAACAGATATTCCTAATTGTGAAGAAGCAGGAACGTTGAATTCCATTGTTGGAATGATTGCTACACAACAAGTTAATGAGGTTTTAAAATTAATCACAGGAATTGGAAAACCTTTAACAAATGAATTATTAATTTATAATTCCCTCCAAAATACGCAACTAAAGATGAAGTTAAAACCAACAGTTTTAAAAGATAAAATTGCTAAAATTTTTAAAACACAAACGTATGTTGATGCAATTTGTAGTACTCAAAATGTGGATTGGCAAATATCTGCATCAGCATTAAAAGAACAATTATCAGATATAAAAACTTCTAAAAACCTTGAAATTATTGCTGTTTTAAACAATTTAAAATTGCCTTTTGAGATTAACCAAACCATTCATATTAATAAGTTTGATGCCGAAAAAATTGATATTGACCATTCTAAAACATATGTTATGGTTTGCCAAAGAGGTTTAAATAGTTACAGAGCTACAGAAAGGTTAAAAAAGAAATATCCAGATTTAAAAGTCTTAAATTTAACAGGTGGAATTTCTAGCTACAAATAAACTTAATGAAAAATCCTTTAGAATTTTATAATCAACAAAAAATTGAATCAGAAAAGGAATCTTTTAAATTGAAAAAGAAATTAATCA
>CAXBPL010000148.1:0-4176 GCA_963977615.1 uncultured Polaribacter sp.
CTACAACGTTAAATGTTGTAGGTTACAATTATAATTCAATTTTAATAGGGTTTTATTTTTAGAGGTATTGAAATGTAAAGGGGTTTAGAGTTTTTAGGGTTTAAGCTATATAATGATATTTCATATCCTGTTTTACATATGTTTTTAGAATTCCCATACTTTTTAATTCATCTAAAATATTATAGATTACAAGAATTAAAGATACATTTTGCGTTTTTTTCAATATTTGAAAACTCGTTAAAGGTTCTTTTTTAAGTTCGTTTATTACTGCTTGATGCTCTATCGAAAGTACTTTAGTCTGCATAGTTTTTCTTTTATTTTGTACTACAAAGGTACAGGGTAATTATACTCAAAATAAAATTTTTAGACAAGTTCTAATTTAATTGAGATGATTGGTAAACAAATATCGATGAACAAAAAAATGCCTGTTTTTAAAACAGGCATTTTTTATAATAATTTAAACTTTATCGTTATTTAATAAGGGCTTAGGTAAGCATTCCTCCATCTACAGACAATGTTTGTCCTGTAATATAGCTACTCATATCTGAAGCTAAAAACACACAAGCATTTGCAATATCTTGTGGACTTCCTCCTCTTTTTAAAGGAATTGAATCTCGCCAACCTTGTACAACTTTTTCATCTAATTTATCTGTCATTTCTGTTTCAATAAATCCTGGAGCAATTACATTGCTTCTCACATTTCTTGAACCTAACTCTAAAGCAACTGATTTAGAAAACCCAACAATACCAGCTTTTGATGCTGCATAATTGGTTTGACCAGCATTTCCTTTTAAACCAACAACAGAACTCATATTAATGATAGAACCTGCTCTTTGCTTCATCATTGGTCTAATTACAGCTTTTGTTAAATTAAAAACTGATTTTAAGTTTACCTCAATTACTTTATCAAAATCATCTTCAGAAATACGCATTAACAAATTGTCTTTTGTAATTCCTGCATTGTTTACTAAAATATCTATAGTTCCAAATTCTGCTAAAACTTCTTTTGCTAATTCTTGAGCTGCATCAAAATTTGCTGCATTTGATTGATATCCTTTTGCAGAAACCCCAAATGCTTTTAATTCGGCTTCCAATTCATTTGCTGCTTCTACAGATGAGCTATACGTAAAAGCTACATTCGCACCTTGTTTTGCAAATTCTACTGCAATTCCACGTCCAATTCCTCTTGTTGCTCCTGTAATTATTGCTGATTTGTTTTCTAGTAATTTCATCATATAAAATTGTTTGTTCTTTATAAGTTTGGGTTGTAATTTTAAATCAAAAAAATAAATTCTTTGAATTTTCTCATATTTTAAATTTTATCAAATAGAAATATAGTTCTATGTTGCTTACAAGACTAAGTGCTACTATTTTAAAAGTTTAATTTCTGAGATCTTGCTTCTCTAGTTTCAACCTGATAATTATCAAATATAAAAAAGAAATTCCTGAAATATTGAAATACATCAATATAATCAGGAATTTATATATTTTAGAAAAAAATATCTATTTATTTAAAACTTTAGCGACCATTTCTCCAATTTTAGCTGGCGAACTTACAACGTGAATTCCATTTTCTGCTAAAATTTTCATTTTTGCTTGTGCAGTATCATCTGCTCCACCAACAATTGCTCCAGCATGACCCATTGTTCTTCCAGCAGGTGCAGTTTGTCCTGCAATAAAACCAACAACTGGTTTTCTATTTCCATCAGCTTTAATCCACTGTGCAGCTTCTGCTTCTAAATTTCCACCAATTTCACCAATCATTACAATTGCTTCAGTTTCTGGATCATTCATTAACATTTCTACAGCTTCTTTAGTAGTTGTTCCAATAATTGGATCTCCACCAATTCCAATAGCAGTTGTAATTCCAAAACCTTGTTTTACAACTTGATCAGCAGCTTCATAGGTTAAAGTTCCTGATTTAGAAACGATACCAACTTTACCTTTTTTGAAAATAAAACCTGGCATAATACCAACTTTAGCTTCATCTGGAGTAATAACTCCTGGACAATTTGGCCCAACTAATCTTGTATCTTTATTTGCAATATATGCTTTTACCTTTACCATATCTGCAGTAGGAATTCCTTCTGTAATACAAATAATTACTTTGATTCCTGCATCTGCAGCTTCCATAATTGCATCTGCAGCAAAAGCTGGAGGAACAAAAATAATAGAAGTATCTGCACCTGCTTTTTCTACAGATTCTGCAACCGTATTAAAAACTGGTTTTCCTAAATGCTCTTGACCACCTTTTCCTGGAGTTACACCTCCAACAACGTTTGTTCCATAATCAATCATTTGACCAGCGTGAAAAGTTCCTTCACTACCTGTAAAACCTTGTACAATAATTTTTGAATTCTTATTTACTAAAACACTCATGGTTTGTCTTTATTTATTTGTTATGCAAAAATAGTTCTTTGTTTACTTTTATAAAAAACTTATCCGTTTTTTATTTTTCTTTTAACAATCTTTTTAAGCCTGCTATTTGTTTTAATTTCTCTCTTGATTCTTCAATTGGAGTTCCAAAATAACTTTTTCCTCCAGCAACTGATTTTGTAACACCTGTTTGTCCTAAAATAATAGCACCTTTACCAATAGTAATTCCGCTATTTGTACCAACTTGGCCCCAAATTGTAACTTCATCTTCAATAATAACACAACCTGCAATACCTGTTTGTGAAGCTATTAAACATTTTTTGCCAATTACAGTATCATGACCAACATGTACTTGATTGTCAATTTTAGTGCCTTCTTTAATAGTTGTATCTCCTGTAACTCCTTTATCAATAGTACAAGAAGCACCTAAATCTACATTATTTTCGATGACAACTCTACCTCCAGAAATTAATTTATCAAAACCTTCTGGACGTTTTTTATAATAAAAAGCGTCTGCTCCCAAAACTGTATTGGCGTGAATGGTTACATTATCACCTAAAACTGAATTGTCGTAGATGGTTACATTTGGATGAATCACACAGTTTTTACCAATGGTTACATTGTTTCCAATAAAAACATTAGGTTGAATTATAGTTCCTTCTCCAATGATAGCACTTTCTGCTATGTTTTCTTTGGATGCAATAAAAGGATTAAAATGTTTGGTTATTTTATTAAAATCACGAAAAGGATCATCAGAAATTAGTAAAGCTTTGCCTTCTGGACAATCTACTTTTTTGTTAATTAATATTGTTGTTGCAGCAGAATTTAATGCTTTATCATAATACTTAGGATGATCTACAAAAACAATATCTCCTTTTTCTACTACATGAATTTCGTTGATTCCAAGAATCTCGAAAGTATCATCACCAATAAAATCGGTATTGATTAATGTAGCAATCTCTTTAAGAGTTTGTGGTTTTTTGAATTTCAAAATTAATTTTTAAGTTTGAATGAATTCTGAATTAATTGAAACGTATTTTTATATTTTTTATAACGATCATCTACAGTCCAAGACATTAGCATATACATTTTTGCATCACTTTCTACAAAACCAATTAAATAATTTCCGTTAATACCATCAATTATTCCATTGAGCTCAAATTGTTTGGCTGTTAAATTCTTTAGATTAAAATCTAACTCTTTAGCTTCATCAGAACTTAAACTTTCTTGAAAACTTTTTACTTGATAGTCTGAGTAATTTTCAATTACAGATAAGGAATCATTATAAATACCAATTTCTTTAAAAGCATCTATAAATTCTTGTTTATCCTCATCAATTACAATAGTATAAGTTTCCTTATAAATATTGGCATATTGAAAGGAAGCATCATCATTTAAAGATGTCATTTCCTTCATATAATCAGGAATAGAAATTGAATAATCATCATTTACAGAAATCTCAACTAAATCTTTAGCAGAGATGTCATCTTTACTCAAAGACGCTGCAGAATCTATAATCTTTTTACAAGAAGTTATAGAAAAGCAAATCATTAAAATAATTAGAAGTCCTTTTTTCATAGCGCTATTTTGTAGAAAACAGTTTTCAGTATCAGTTTCCAATATTTTTTTTTACTGAAACTGTGACTGAAAACTGCCAACTATATTCTTACTCTTTAATACGTTCTTGGTAAGTACCTTTTGCAGTTTCTATTTTAATTTTGTCACCTTCATTAATAAATAAAGGAACATTTACTTCTGCACCAGTTTCTACAGTTGCTGGTTTTGTAGCATTTGTAGCTG
>CAXBPL010000149.1:0-4154 GCA_963977615.1 uncultured Polaribacter sp.
TCTTCTGGTGTCATTTCAGCAAACGATACATTATATCCTTCAGGTTTAAAAATAGGATCGTACCCAAAACCTTTTTCGCCTTGTTTTTCTTGTAAAATTTCGCCTTTGCAAATTCCTTCAAAAATGTATTGTTTGTCATCAATATTTAAACAAACAGCTGTTCTAAATTGTGCTTTTCTGTTTTTTGAATTTTTTAATTCTGATAATAATTTTTGCATATTATTTTCAGAATTTGTAGGTTCACCAGCAAAACGTGCAGAATACACTCCAGGTTTTCCATCTAAACTTTCTACTTCTAAACCAGAATCATCTGCAAAACAATTGTAACCAAATTTTTTAGTAACATGGTTTGCTTTTAATTTTGAATTCCCTTCTAAAGTAGTTTCAGTTTCATCAACATCATCAAAACAATTAATGTCTTTTAAACTCAATATTTCTATTGAATTTGATAACATTTCTTGCACTTCTTTGAGCTTGTTTAAATTATTGGTGGCAAAGACTAATTTCATGGAGCGAAATTAATCAATTTAAATTCGTTAAAGAAAAATACTTAAACTAGTTATGTAATAACTGAAGTTATTAAGATTTTTTTTAAGAATAAAGTAATAAGAATAATAAGATTTATGTAGTGTAACTCTTCATAATAAATAGGTGATTTTTATTATGAAGAAATTTGATTTTGAATAAACCTGCCAGTATTGTTTAGTTTAGGTTTTCGAGTATGTTTTTAAAATCCCCCAATTATTAATTAATACTCTTTAGTACCCTTTTTCATAAACAATTTTATACTGACAGGTATATTTAATGTTTTTTAAGAAGAAATTTTCTTTCCATCAAATTTAAAACAAAAACTAGATTATAACTAACTAAATATAGTGTAGGCTTGATATTTTAGACAAATCAGTAAGAGTTTTAAAGAATCAGTAAGATATATTCTGAAAGAAGAATCAGATTTATTACATTTGGCATTCAAACTCCCCAATTATTTTGATAGATTCTTTTTTATTTTTATTTACTGGGATTATTGGAATCGTAACCCTTGCTTTAATGTTAAGGTTTTATAAATCAAATCCGTTTTGTAATTTATTTTTAATACTTGTTTTAAGTATCGTTTCTATTCGATTTTTTATTCATGGTAGTTACAATTTAGGTTTACAAACAGTTTTAAAACCAGATCGAGGTTTGCTTTCTATTCTGTTTTTAATTATTGTACCTAGTTCTTATTTATATTATAAAAATTTAGTTTTTCAAATAAATACTTTTAATTATAAAGATTTAAAACACTTAATTTTTATCATTTTCTTATTTGTCATTAACTCAATAGATGGTTTAAGAGATAGTTTTATTTTTTATTTTGGTTCTTACACAAACTTCTTTTTAATATCAATTTTTTTAGTACTCTATTTAACAATGATTTTTAGATTACTGAGTAAAAATATTTGGTTTCAAAAAACATTACTCCTAAATAATAGCCATTTTAAATTAATTAAAAACTGGACTCTCTATTTTTTTACAATTCATGTACTTTCTAGTTTTGCTGTTTTAGCTTCATTATATGTAGAAATAAAAAGTGGAGAAACTCCCTCAGGAAAATCAATGGCAGTTTTTTTATTATTCTTTTGGATATTTTTATTTTTCAAAATTTTAATATCTCCAGAAATTTTATTTGGACTCCCAATTCTTAATAAAACTTTATTAAGATTTAATGATACGATTTCAGAAAACAATGAAACTTTAAAACCGATTACTGATAATTGGGTTTTAGAAACAAAAGGTGCAAAAAGTAATCAAGATCAAAAATTAGAAGAAAAAATTACAAAAAATATAAGTAGTTATATTCAAGAAGTAGATAAATTAAGTTTGGAAGAACATATTTTTAGAAATCAAAAAACTTCTCAAAATAATATAGCAGAAAAATTAGGCGTGCCAACAAGTCATATTGTGTATTTGTTTAAATATCATTCTAAGGCTTCTTTTTCAGAATATAGAATGCAAAGTAGAATTAAAGATGCTATAGAACTTATAAATGAAGGTTTTTTAAATAATGAAACTTTTGAGTCTTTAGCTTTTACAACAGGCTTTTCATCCTACAATCCGTTTTTTATAGCTTTTAAAAAAATCACTAGTTTTTCACCTCAAGACTATCTTAAAGTAAACAAGATTTAATTTTTTTTACTCATGATGATAAGGCTCGTTCTTTAAAATTGTAAAACCTCTATACAATTGCTCCACAATAAATAAACGAATCATTTGATGCGAAAACGTCATTTTAGAAAGTGAAATTTTTCCTGTTGATTTTTGATAAACAGCATCAGAAAAACCATAAGGACCTCCAATTACCAAAACCAATTGTTTTAAACCAGCATTCATTTTCTTCTGTAAATAGTTAGAAAATTCAATCGAAGTAAAATGTTTTCCTTTATCATCTAACAAAACCAATTGATCTGTGTTTTGCAATTTCGATAAAATTAATTCGCCTTCTTTTTCTTTTTGCTGAATCTCGCTTAAATTTTTTACATTTTTTATATCAGGAATAATTTCCAACTCAATCTTTATATAATGTTTTAATCGATTTTGATATTCATCAATTAATTTTATCAAGTTTTTATTGTCAGTTTTTCCGATTGCTAAAAGTTTAATTTTCATATTTGTGTCTGTTCGAGCGCAGTCGAGAACTATTTAAATTTATTTCCTAAAAATTAACCTCTCGACTGCGCTCGAGGGGACAAACTTCCAAAAATAATCATACAAATTTATTAGTTTTAAAACATTAAATCATCAGAAGTAAGATAAAAATAAAAATCATTGTTATTTTTACAGCAGAATATATAATTTATGATATCAGAAGCAAAATTTCAAGACGAGTTAGACATCATTATAAAAAATGCGATTAGAGAAGATATTGGAGATGGAGATCATACTTCACTTTCTTGTATTCCTGCTGATGCTGAAGGAAAAGCAAAATTATTGGTAAAAGACGAAGGTATAATTGCAGGTGTTGCGTTTGCAAAACAAGTTTTTTGTTATGTTGATAAAGATTTAAAAGTAGAAACTTTTATAAATGATGGCGAAAAAGTAAAATATGGAGATATTGTTTTTCATGTTTCTGGCAAATCGCAATCTATTTTAATGGCAGAACGTTTGGTTTTAAATGCGATGCAAAGAATGAGTGCAATTGCAACCAAAACTGCTTTTTTTGCTGATTTATTAAAAGGGACTAAAACCAAAGTATTAGACACCAGAAAAACAACACCAGGAATTAGAGCTTTAGAAAAATGGGCTGTAAAAATTGGAGGAGGAGAAAACCATAGATTTGCATTATATGATATGGTGATGATTAAGGATAATCACATAGATTTTGCTGGCGGAATTACTGCAGCAATTACCAAAACCAAAAAATATTTAGCCGAAAAAAATCTTGATATTAAGATCATTGTAGAAGCAAGAAGTTTAGCCGAAATCAAAGAAATATTATCAAATGAAGGTGTTTACAGAATTTTAATTGACAATTTTAACTATGAAGACACCAAAAAAGCAGTTGCTTTAATTGGTGACCAATGTTTAACAGAATCTTCTGGAGGAATCAACGAAAAAACCATCAGAAAATATGCAGAATGTGGTGTCGATTTTATTTCATCTGGTGCATTAACACACTCTGTTTATAATTTAGATTTGAGTTTAAAAGCGATTGATTAAAACTTGTCAAGCTGAATTTATTTCAGCTTCTTATACAAGATTTAGATTCTGAAACAAGTTCAGAATGACAAAATACAGAAAATGGATAACTATTTTGATAACGAAGAATACTCTAAAATTGATTTCACAAAAAAGAAAATCAAAAAAGGAGAATATGATAATTGTACATTTTCGAACTGTAATTTCGAGAATGTTCATGCCTCTAATATTCAGTTTGTAGAATGTGAATTTATCGATTGTAATTTTAGCAACGCTATTGTAACCCATACAGCTTTTAAGGATGTAAATTTCATCAATTGTAAAATGATAGGAGTAAAGTTTAATGAATGTGATGCTTTTTTGCTGCAATTTTCGTTCAAAGAATGTCAATTAAACTTTTCATCTTTTTATCAATTAAAAATACCAAAAACAGTTTTTAATAGTTGTAATTTAGAGGAAGTAGATTTTACAGAATCGAT
>CAXBPL010000150.1:0-4153 GCA_963977615.1 uncultured Polaribacter sp.
CTGTACAATTTATTTTGTAAGATAGATATTCTAGTTTCGTAATCTGGTGCTTGTAATTCTGCTGATAATCCCCATTTAAAACGAGATAATAAACGTTGTTCAATATCTTGCATGTCTACAGGTGCTTTATCCGAAGTTAAAATAACCTGTTTTCCATTTTGATGTAAATGGTTAAAAATATGGAAAAACACATCTTGTGTTCCTGCTTTTCCTGATAAGAATTGTACATCATCAATTAATAAAACATCAATCATTTGATAAAAATGAATAAAATCGTTTCTTGTGTTCGATTTTACTGAATCTATAAATTGCTGTGTAAATTTTTCTGATGAAATGTATAAAACAGTTTTATCTGGATATTTATCTTTAATATCAACACCAATTGCGTGTGCCAAATGTGTTTTACCTAAACCTACTCCACCATAAATTAAAAGCGGATTGAAAGAAGTTCCTCCAGGTTTGTTAGCAACTGCCATTCCTGCAGAACGTGCTAATCTGTTAGAATCGCCTTCTATAAAATTTGCAAAACTGTAATTTGGATTTAATTGAGATTCTATTTTAACCTTCTGCAAACCAGGAATAATAAAAGGATTTCTTAATTCTCTTTTACTAGAATCTATAGGCGCAGTTACTCTTTGTGGTTTTAAAGGATCTCTATTCGAACTTGGTATTTTTACAGTTTGTGGTCTATTACTACTGTAATTATTTTCCATTTTTACATCGTAAACCAATTTAGCATCATTGCCTAATTGTCTTACCAATGCAACTCTTAAAAGTTTTATATAATGTTCTTCTAACCATTCGTAAAAAAATTTACTAGGTACCTGAATTGTTAACGCTTCTCCAGAAAGTTTTACTGGTTTTATAGGCTCAAACCAAGTTTTATAGGCTTGTGGCTTAATATTATCCTTTATAAAAGATAAACAGTCGATCCAAATGGATTCAGCAGTGTGACTCATTGAGGTAATAGATAATTTTTTGGTTAAAATAATTGGCTATAAGATAGCCTTTAGTGTTCTTCTTTTAAGCAGTACAAAAATGTGAATAAATTTCAGTATAAAAAAATGAAATTGCTATTGATTATTAACTTTATTTTACGTAACCTGTCATAAAATTTAATGTTTATATAATTTGAAAAAATCATCAACAAAAACTAGAGTCCGTTATTCAGAAACCGATCAAATGGGTGTAGTTTATCATGGAAACTATGCACAATTTTTTGAACTTGGTAGAACTGAATGGCTAAGAAAATTAGGTGTCACATACAAAGATATGGAAAATGGAGGGATTATGTTACCAGTAATTTCATTAAACTGTAAATTTATCAAATCTGCAATTTATGATGATGTTTTAACCATCGAAACTTTTTTAATTAAAAAGCCAATGGTTAAAATTGAATTCGATTATAAAATTACCAATCAAGATGATGAATTAATTTGCACAGGAAATTCGGTATTAGCATTTATGAACATGGAAACTAAAAAACCAACAAGATGCCCTGATTATTTGTTAAAAAGTTTAGGGTTTTAGGTTGATGAAATTATAACGAATGTGAATTCGAGTGCAATTTTCTTAAAAGAGTTAAAAATGTCAGTTCGAGTAATTTCGATTTTTCATCGAAATTGTATCGAGAACTAATTAGAATTCGAAAATTTATTGACTTTCAAACTTGATAATTTGTAGCAGAAAAAAAAATTACAAATTCGCTTTTATCATCCTATCATTTCCAAACAAATCTTTTTTTAATTGGATATTTTTAAAACCTTTACCCTCTAATAAACTACTAGTTTCTTTGCCTAAATATTGGTTGATTTCAAAAAATAACAATCCGTTTTTGTTCAAATGATTTTTTGCTAAATCAGCAATTTTATCATAAAAAATAAGTGGATTTTTATCAGAAACAAACAAAGCTAAATGTGGCTCGTTTTGCAAAACATTATTCTGAATCTCTACTTTTTCTAATTCTCTTACATAAGGAGGGTTTGAAATAACAATATCGAACTTTTGAGGTAGTTTTTCAGCTTGTAAAATATCAACTTGAAGAAAGTCAACAGCTACTTTATTAAGTGCTGCATTTTTTTTGGCAATATTTAAAGCATCCACAGAAACATCAATTGCAGCAATTTTTACTTCGGATAAATTTTTAGCCAAAGAAATAGGAATACAACCTGAACCTGTGCCAATATCTAAAATTGACAAAGATTTGTCATTTCCAACTTCCAACATCTCACTTCCAGCTTCAAACTTCCAACTCCCAACTTCTTCCAAAACCCATTCCACCAATTCTTCAGTTTCTGGTCTTGGAATTAAGGTATTTTCATCAACCAAAAAAGGCAAACCATAAAACTCGGTTTTACCAATTATATATTGAATAGGTTCTTCGTTTTGTAATCTTGCTAACGCTTTTTTTAAGGTTGATAAACTCTCTTCATCAATCTTAAAATCAGGTTTTAAAACAGTATCAATTCTTTGTAAATCCAAATATTCTTCCATCAACAAAAAGAAAAAAGAATCTATTTCTGTAGTTGGATAAATTTCGGAAAGTGAATTTTTGAAGTGAAGTTTAAAATCTAAAAGTTTCATAGTTATTTACAATAAAGGACTAAAAAAACGTGATAAACGCTCTAATGTTTTTTGTTTTATAGATCTTTTTCGGAACTCTGTATACTCAATTTTGTGTGCTTTATTTTTACGCTCATCAAATTCTTTTTTAACTTCCTTTGTTATTTTTTCATCATAAAGAATGGCATTCAGCTCATAATTATGCTCAAAACTTCTACAATCGAAATTTGTAGAACCTACAGAAATTATTTCGTCATCAATAAAAACAACTTTACTGTGAGAAAAATCATCTCTTAAATAAATGTTTACACCTGCTTTTAAAAGGTCTTCAAAATAAGAATACATGCTATAACTTGCTACTTTAGAATCGCTCTTTTTTGGTAACAAAAGCGTAACATTTATGCCACTTAAAGCTGCCATTTTAAAGGCTTCTAAAATTGAAAAAGTCGGAATAAAATAAGGATTCAAAACGCAAATACTTTTTTCTGCTAAATTTATAAAACTTAAATATTGTTGCATTACTACAGATTGTTCGTAATCTGGACCACCAGAAACAATTTGAAGTTTTGTTTGTCCCTCAAAATCACAAGACGTTATATATTTTTCATCTTTCGTTAAATCTATATTGCTGGCATAATAAAAATCCTTTAAAAAAGATTTGTGAATGCTATTTACTGCACACCCTTTTATTTGCAAATGCGTGTCTTGCCAAATTCCTAAAAAATCATCATCTGTAATATATTCATCAGAAATATTTACACCTCCTGTAAAACCAATTTCATTATCTATAATGGCAATTTTTCTGTGGTTTCTAAAGTTTAAAGAAAAGATAAAACTCCCATATTTAAAAGGGGTTTCTGGGTACAATTCTACACCAATATCTTTTAATTTTCGCTTGGTACTTTTCTTCAATTCAAAACTACCAATCGTATCATAAATAACTCTAACTTCTACATTTTCCTTTATTTTCTGTTCTAAAATAGTCATAATTTCCGACAGAATTTCTCCATCTTCAATCATATAATATTGTAAATGAATAAAATTTTTGGCGTTTTTTAAAGCTTCATTTAACACCTTAAAAGTGTCTTTTCCATTTTTTAAAAGGATAACATCATTTTTATCTTCTACACTAATATGTGTAGTTTCATAAATTAAAGTAGCAATTTTCTTTTGTTTGATTGTTTCTAATATTTCAACATTAGAGCTGTTTTCAGAATTTAAAGAATCTTTGATAAAATTTTTCCGTTTTTTGGTTTCTTTCAATTCAAAAAACTTAATTTTTCTTCTGTTAATACCAAATAAGATGAATGCAAAAACGCCAAGAAAAGGAAAGAAAAACGTTATTAAAACCCAACTTAAAGATTTAGATGGTTTTACACCAAAATAGAGGATATTGTAAAATGCCCAACCAAATAATATAAGGTGTAAAATTCCTAAAATATAGTATATCATTATTCCTTTATTTCTTTAAGCATCCAAACATCACAATTAAAATGACTCGTGTTTCCCATTGGTTTATCTAAATTTACAAACCCATTTCTTTTATATAATTTCACTGCAGCTTCCATATAAGGTAACGTTTCTAAATAGC
>CAXBPL010000151.1:0-4091 GCA_963977615.1 uncultured Polaribacter sp.
TGAAAGACAAAGGGGCCTAAGCTACAACTCCTTGACAACTACTTCCTGCACCAGCTGTGCAACCATAACAATGTTGGTTAATTATAATATTTCTGTCTTGCAATAATTCTTCATTGTAATCAGAAACATGTTTTACTTTACTAGCAACTTTTAAGTTTAACATCTGATTGAAATCACAATCAAACAACCAACCATCCCAACTTATTGAAATCGTGTTTGTACACATTACACTTTCTACAGCTTTAGGATTGTAAGCATCTAATAAAGAATGCATATAATCTTCGTAATTATCGGACGCAATTAAATAATCTAAAAAACGACTGATTGGTAAATTTGTAATTGCAAAAAGACTGTGAAAATCAATGTCAAAATCTTCTTTCAATGCTTTTTTGAAGTCATTTTCTAGTGCTTGTTGGTCTCCAGGTAAAAATGCACCTGAAGGATTATAGACCAAATCTAATTTTAAATCTGAACCTGGCATTCCATAACCTACAGCATTTAGTTCTTGCAAGGCTTTAATTGATTTATCAAAAACGCCTTCTCCTCTTTGTTTATCGGTTTTTCCACGAGTCCAATGAGGCATTGAAGAAACTACATGAACTCCATGTTTTTTAAAGAATTCTGGTAAATCGTGGTATTTTTTATTCGCTCTAATAATGGTTAAATTAGATCGTACAATAAAATCTTTGATTCCTGCTTTTGATGCTTCTTCTACAAACCATCTAAAATTCGGATTCATTTCTGGAGCTCCACCAGTTAAATCTAAAGTATGTGCTTCCGTTTTTTTAATAACTTCCAAACATTGCTGCATGGTTTCAACTGTCATAATTTCCTTTCTATCTGGACCAGCATCTACGTGACAATGTTCGCAAACTTGGTTACACATGTACCCTAAGTTTATCTGTAGAATTTCTAATTTTTTTGGACGAAGTGGAAAATGACCAGTTTCTTTAATTTTTGCTGCAAATGTTGGTAATTCTCCGTTTGCGAAAATTCCTTCTGAGAGAATTTCCATTTGACGAGATGTATTTGCAATATCGTTATTTCTTGCTTTTAATGATTTTGTAGCCATTTAATGTAATTATCAGTTTTTAGTTTCAAGAAGCAGTTAATTTAAGTTGCTGCAAAATGATATTGTAAACTTTATGTTTTATGCTAATTTCTATTAATACTTACGTAAGTTGTTGTGGTTTGGTTTTTTTGATGTGGATTTTCGTTCTCTTAAATTTATATTCAAATTGAATTTAAATCAACCAATTTCTAATCTTGTAGAAGTGATTTTTTGATTGTTAAAAATTCAATAAGTTTATAGATCCTTCAAAAAAAAAACCAATTCTAGAGTTGAATTTACAGATCCTTCGTAAAAACTCAGGATAAGCGATTCACACATTTTTTGCAAAAGCAAAAAATGGTTCTCTGCTTACATTTCTAATTTATTTACCTTATTCATCATTTGAACTCCATGCACCAAAGTTGCACCACTTTTAATGGCTGCACCAACGTGAATTGCTTCCATCATTTGCTCTTTAGTTACGCCTCTTTGTAAAGTGTCTTTTGTGTAAGCATCTATACAATATGGACATTGTTCTGTGTGAGCAACTGCCAATGCAATTAGAGATTTTTCACGAGCAGTTAACGCTCCTTCTTCAAAAACTTTTCCATAATAATCAAAGAATTTGTTTCCTAATTCTTCGCTCCATTCTGTTATTTTTCCGAATTTTCTTAAATCTCCAGAATCGTAATATGTTTTAGACATTGATGTGTTTTATAAAATTAAAAGTCGAAAGATAGTAATTATTTGTTGTTCAAACTCCAATCGTATTTTAAATAAGAAATTTTAGCATTTGGGTTTATTTCTGTATTTGAATACTTGTTTAAATAGTCTATTACAGAACCATTTTTAGTGAAATCTTCTTTAAACCAATCAAAGATTGATGAGATTTGAACTTTATTATTCGTTATTTTATTTCTTGAGGAATCATTGATAAATTCTTTCATCAACTCTTCTAAATTGGCGTGCACATTTTCTTCAGTTAAAGCTACATTCCCCAATTTAGGACAAGATCCTGAAGCACAATTTACACCTACATGAATTCTTGGGTCGAATAAGTTTTTACGTAAAATTTCATGTTCAATATGATCTAATGTGTACGTTTTTCCACCAACGTTTGCGAACGAAATTTTCCAAGCTGTTTTTCCATCTTGTTTGATGTCCATTATTGATTTTAATGGATAATTTTCTAAAATTAGTTTGATGGTATAGGCATTGTAAGCATTTATCCAAAAGGCTTTTTGCTTATTTTCTGACCAAGAACTTGCTGGTGTAGTTTTCTCTAAATAGGAAATATAAGTATCTAATTTTGCTTCATCAGCTTTAAAAGATTTGTAGTCTACAATGCCGTCTTTTGTAACGTGTTTTTGTAATAAATCATTATAAATTGATGTTTGTGCATTTACTTGTGATAAAGTAAAAATTGCTATAAGTACTATAAATATGTTTTTCATGAATATTTCTTTTTATGTGTATTTAGACGAAGTTTTTATAATAGATTACAAAAATGAGTCCAATCTTTTTAAGAAAATCTCTTTTTACTTTATAATTGATTATTTTAGTGTGATTTGAAATTTATTTTTGAGGTTATAAAAACTCAATAGGAAGTTTGTTTTTAAGATTAGTTTGCATTTTTATTCTAAATTAAATAACGACTATATATAACAAAGTAGTACTTAAAATGGCAAGGATTTTTTTAATAATAAAGTTGCGTTATTAAATAAGTCTAGCCCTGATTGAAACGACATCCTTTTTGTTTTTCACAAAAAGATATAGTGAAAAGCAGGAAATAGCTTCAAATAAAAATCATTATTTTTGTCGCCAATTCAATGATTAAATAATTACACAAATTAACAATTTATGAAAGCATATATTTTTCCAGGACAAGGAGCACAATTTTCAGGAATGGGATTGGATTTATACGAAAAGTTTCCATTAGCACAAGAATATTTCGAAAAAGCAAACGACATTTTAGGGTTTTCTATTACAGACATCATGTTTGAGGGAACTGCTGAACAATTGAAAGAAACGAAAGTTACACAGCCTGCCATTTTTTTACATTCTGTAATTTTAGCAAAGGTTTTAGGTGATTCTTTTCAGCCAGCAATGGTTGCTGGGCATTCTTTAGGAGAATTATCGGCTTTGGTTGCAATTGGAGTTTTGTCTTTTGAAGATGGTTTGGAATTGGTTTCAAAAAGAGCTTTGGCAATGCAAAAAGCGTGCGAAACACAAAAATCTACAATGGCTGCAATTATTGGTTTAGAAGATGCTTTGGTGGAGGAAGTTTGTGCAACAGTTGATGGAGTAGTGGTTGCTGCAAATTATAATTGTCCTGGACAATTAGTAATTTCTGGAGAAGTAGAAGCTGTTGAAAAAGCCTGTGAAATCTTAAAAGAAAAAGGTGCAAAAATGGCTGTATTATTACCTGTTGGAGGTGCATTTCATTCGCCATTAATGGAGCCTGCAAGAGAGGAGTTAGCTGCTGCAATTGAAGCAACTACTTTTAACGAACCAATTTGCCCTGTTTATCAAAATGTGGCAGCAATGGCTATAAATGATGCAGCAACTATAAAAGGAAATTTAGTGGCACAATTAACTGCGCCAGTAAAATGGACACAATGTATACAAGCAATGATTGCTGATAGAGCAACCGAATTTATAGAAGTTGGCCCAGGAAAAGTGCTGCAAGGTTTAATGCGTAAAATTGATAGAAAAGTTCCTGCAAGTGGAGCTGTTGTTTAGTAAACAGTCTCAGTTTATAATAAAACAATAAAATAAAGAGTCCCAATTTCAATTTTGAAATTGGGATTTTTTTTCAGTCTTCAGTCTTCAGTCTTCAGTCTTTTCTCTTTATTCTGTTTTTTTTTATCTCCTTTTTAAAAGACTTATTTCTTAATCTCTTTCTGTCTTTCGTTTAATAAAACAGGTTCTCCATAGCCTAATTCTTTCATTCTTTCTAATTGCGTTTCTGCATCACCAACAACTAACCAAATCATTTTATTTGGGTTGATGTATTTGTTTGCTAATTCAGCAATTTGCT
>CAXBPL010000152.1:0-4056 GCA_963977615.1 uncultured Polaribacter sp.
AAACAAAAAAACCAAGCATTTCTGCTTGGTTTTATAACTTGTAAAAATATCTAAACAAGATTAAATCTAGTTTATTTCTTATTTGCTTCTTTAATATATTTATCTAAAGCCATTGTCATAGAAGGCGTTTCTTTAGATGGTGCAATAATATCGCACTTTAAACCAGCTTCTGTAACAGCATTCACAGTAGAGTTCCCAAAAGCTGCAATTCTTGTTTCATTTTGTTTGAAGTTTGGAAAGTTTTGGAATAAAGACTCTATTCCAGATGGACTAAAGAAAACCAAAACATCGTAAAAAACATTTTCTAAATCAGACAAATCACTAATTACAGTTCTATATAAATCTACTCTTTTCCATGAAATACCTAATTTATCTAATTCTTCAGGAATTAAAGGCTTTAATTTATCAGAAGAAGGCAATAAGAACTTTTCAGTTTTATGCTTCTTGATTAATTTTGTTAATTCAGCAAAGGTTCTGTTACCTACGTAAATTTTACGTTTTCTATATACTACGTATTTTTGTAAATAGTAAGCAACAGCTTCTGATTGACAAAAATATTTCATAGCATCTGGCACTTTAAAACGCATTTCTTCAGCAACTCTAAAGAAGTGATCAACTGCATTTCTACTTGTAAGAATAATAGCAGTAAAGTTTTTTAAATCGATTTTTTCTGCTCTAACTTCTTTAACAGAAATACCTTCTACGTGTATAAAAGATCTAAAATCAATTTTTACTTTTTGCTTATCAGACAAATCAAAATAAGGAGATGTTTCTGTCTTTGGTGCTGGTTGAGAAACCAATATCGTTTTCACTTTCATAGACTGTTAATTTTGTATTTAAAACATCAATTTAGAGAGCACAAATAGCGGTGCTATTTCGAAGGCGCAAATGTACAAAATAAAATAAAACAACTTGTTAAAAATCAGCTTTTTATTTCTTATCGCAAAAAAGATAAATCTTATTATAAACAGAAAGCCAGTAAAATAGAATAAATAGAGTTCATTAATAATAGCATATTCGTTTAAAATTAAAGCGATGTATGTTAAAAATGACAAACTATATAAGTAATTATATTTGGAGACTAGAAAAAAATGAATCCCTTTTTTTATCAAAAATAATAATGATAAAACATATTCCAGCACCCTTTTTGCCAAGAAAAAAGTAAGCAAAGCTATAAATACTTGTAAAAATGTAGAAAAAGTATTTTGAAAATTAACAATTTTAAAAACGATAGCCTTATGGGTTAATAAAGATAAAACTACTACCGAAAAAAAGAAAATGACAATCTGAAATGGATCAAAAAAATTGGTAGGTTCAGTATCTTCGTCTTCTAAAAAACTTAAATTAAAAAAAGTAAAAAAACTTTCCTTTAATCTTTTTGAATCTAATAATTTTAACAAAACAATACTCAAAAACAAGAATAAAAAAATTCCTGTTACCCAATTATTAGCCAATGTTATTTTTTCTACTGCTTGCAATTAATTTTCATTTATAAATGATACCCGCAAAATTAGTCATTAAATAATGTATATTTGTTTTCTTACTACTGAAAATTAATTTATGTCAGACGCTTTAGTTATTATTCCCACTTATAACGAAAAAGAAAATATTGAAGCTATTATAAGAGCTACTTTTAATCAAAAAAAAGTATTCCATATTTTAGTAATTGATGATAATTCTCCTGATGGAACTGCTGCAATTGTAGAAAAATTAATTGTAGAATTTCCAACAAAACTATTTATAGAAAAAAGAAAAGGTAAAAATGGTTTAGGAACTGCATACATTCATGGTTTTAAATGGGCTTTGGCTAAAAAATATGAATACATCATTGAGATGGACGCCGATTTTTCTCATAATCCAAAAGATTTAATTCGCTTGTATAATGCTTGTCATAAAAATGGTGGAGATGTTTCTGTGGGTTCTAGATATGTAAATAATCAAGTAAATGTTGTGAATTGGGATATTAAGCGCCTATTACTTTCTTATTTTGCCTCAAAATACGTGCGTTTTATAACAAGAATTCCTGTGTTTGATACCACAGCTGGCTTTGTTTGTTGGAAACGAAACGTTCTAGAAACCATAAATTTAGATAAAATAAAATTTATTGGATATGCGTTTCAAATTGAAATGAAATTTAAAGCTTGGAAACATAAATTTACTATTAAAGAGGTATCCGTAATTTTTACAGATAGAGATTTGGGAGCTTCTAAAATGAGCGGAAATATTGTTTCTGAAGCGCTGTTTGGAGTCATAAAAATGAGATTAAAAGGATTGCCAAAATAACGTGTAATTTCTTAACTGTGTAAACCTTTATTAGTTTTATCAGTGAAATAAAATTTATAAAATGACAAAATCGTACTTAATAAAAAACGCAACAATAGTAAATGAAAATACCACTTTTACAGGTGATGTTTTGATTGAAAACGAAATCATAAAAGAGATTTCAAAAACTATTAATGTTGATGAAAATGTAGAAATTATTAATGCTGATGGAAAATATTTAATTCCTGGTTTTATTGATGATCAAGTGCATTTTAGAGAACCTGGTTTAACTCACAAAGCAAATATAGCTTCTGAAAGTAGAGCTGCTATTGCTGGTGGAATTACTACTTTTATTGAAATGCCAAACACAGTTCCTCAAGCAACTACACAAGAATTGTTAGAAGATAAATTTAAAATTGCAGCTAAAGACTCGTATGCAAATTACTCTTTTATGTTTGGTGGAACTAATGATAATTTAGATGAATTATTAAAGACCGATCCAAAAAAAGTGGCAGGCATAAAGCTTTTCCTAGGTTCGTCTACAGGAAATATGTTGGTAGATGATGAAGCTGTTTTAGAGAAGATTTTTTCATCAACAAAAATGATTATTTCTGTGCATTGTGAAGACGAAGCTACCATCAGAAAAAATACAGCAACATACGTAGAAAAATATGGAGAAGATATTCCATTAAAATACCATCCAATTATTAGAAGCGAAGAAGCTTGTTATTTATCATCTTCAAAAGCGATAGAATTAGCGAAAAAAACTGGAGCACGTTTGCATATTTTTCATGTCTCAACCGAAAAAGAAACGCACCTTTTTAGAAACGACATTCCTTTAGAAGAAAAACAAATTACAGCCGAAGTTTGTGTGCATCATTTATGGTTTAATGATAAAGATTATGATGAAAAAGGAACGCATATAAAATGGAATCCTGCTGTAAAAACAGAAAAAGACAGAGTAGGTTTATGGAAAGCTTTGCTAGATGACAGAATTGACGTTTTAGCAACAGATCATGCACCACACACATTAGCTGAAAAAAGTAACAATTATATGAATGCTCCAAGTGGAGGACCTTTGGTACAACATGCTGTTATCGCACTTTTAGAAAAAGTAAAAGAAGGTGTAATTCCGATTGAAAAATTGGTGGAGAAAATGAGCCATAATCCTGCAAAATTATTTCAAATTAAAAAGCGTGGTTTTATAAAAGAAGGTTTTTATGCAGATTTGGTTTTAATTGATACAAACAAAGCACAAACCGTTTCTAAAGATAATATTTTATACAAATGTGGCTGGTCTCCTTTTGAAGGAACAACATTTTCATCAACCATAACACATACATTTGTGAATGGAAATTTAATGTATAATCATGGTGTTTTTAATGATGATATTAAAGGGAAACGCATCACTTTTAATCGCTAATATGAAAAATACACTTTATATATTTTTACTTATTTTTTTAGTTTCTTGTACAAGTAATACCATTTTTGAAAAACCAGACGATTTAATTCCTAAAGATAGCATGAGTCTTTTGGTGCAGGAAATGTCGATTGCTACCTCTGCTAAATATATTAATAATAAAAATTTAGAGAAAAGAGTAAACTACATGCCTTTAATCTATGAACGTTTTGGAATTGATTCTGCTCGTTTTCAAACTAGTAATTTATATTACATGTCTAAAATAGATTTATATCAAGAAATTTTTGCGAATGCAAAAACCAACTTAGAAAAACAAAAATCTGTATTTGATGAAATTAAGAAAAGAACAGATTCTTTAAGAGCAGATTCTATTA
>CAXBPL010000153.1:0-3941 GCA_963977615.1 uncultured Polaribacter sp.
TGCAGTTGCAGTTGCAGTTGCAGTTGCAGTTGCAGTTGCAGTTGCAGTTGCAGTTGCAGTTTATCAAAATGATAATATTAAAAAAACCAAAACATTTATGTTTTGGTTTTTTTTTGTTTCTTTCGTTTTTTTTCTCTTTTCTCTTTTCTCTTGTCTCTTGTCTCTTGTCTCTTGTCTCTTGTCTCTTGTTTCCTGTTTCCTGTTTCCTGTTTCCTATCTTTTAAACAGTTCTTAATTTAAATCCATCTAAATGGTTAGCCTTTTTTTTATTGATAAAGATGGATGAAGAATCTAACTTTTTCTCATGAAATTTGAATTCATAAAAATTATTGTAAATTTATTTTTTAAATTTGGTAATCTTCTACTAACACATTAAAACAAACTAATGAAAAATAATATTATTATCTCCTTATTACTTTTAGTACTAACTTTAAGTTGCAAAAATCAAGGAATAGTTTATAACGACCCAATTCCAGAACACGATAGTTTAAAAATAAATTCAAAATTCACAAATGAAGAACGTACCATAAATGTTTGGACACCACCAAACTATAACAGTTCAAAAGATAGTTTGACAGTTTTATATATGGCTGATGGTGGAATAAAAGAAGATTTTCCACATATTGCAAATACTTTAGATACACTTATTAAACAGCATAAAATACCAAATGTAATTTTAGTAGGTATTGAAAATACAGAAAGAAGAAGAGATTTAACTGGTCCATCAAATATTGAATACGATTTGGAATTTATTAAAAATCCTGGAGGAGCTGAGAATTTTAGAAAATTCATAAAAAACGAATTATTCCCTGAGATCAATAAAAGATATAGAACTACAAATAAAAAAGCAATTATAGGTGAATCTTTAGCTGGCTTATTCGTTGTTGAAACCTTAATTTTAGAACCAACTATGTTTGATTCCTATATTGCAATGGATCCTTCCTTATGGTTTAATGAGCATTATTTAGTGGAAAATTATGAAATGCTAACCAAAGAAAATGATTATCAAAATAAAAAACTTTGGTATGCTGGGTCAAGTGTAGCTGATATATCCACCTTTACAAATAAATTAGAAAAGACATTAAAAGATACAAAAAGCGAATTAATATGGAAATATGAGGATGAACCTAATGAAAAACATCATACGATATTTAGAGCTACAAAAGAAAAAGCGTTGATTTGGACATTTAATGAAAGAAAATAACATGTTACAAAATTAGCAGACAACAAATAGAATTTGATATTTTACCTGCAACGTAAGTAACTTATATAATTATGTTGCAGGTAAAAAAATCAATAAAAAAAATTATTGTAAAAGCCAGCAAACAAGTCTAGCCCAGATTGAACGACCTGTTTGAGCTCTTTTTTGCTTTTTTCAAGCAAAAAAAGCGAGTAGTGAAAGCTGGAAATAGCTTCAAAAAAATTAAAGAATTAGTTTTTTACAAGAATATTTTCTTCTCTTTTGGGCAACTTAAGAGTAGCTTCTTTTACTCTTAAACCTCCCAAAGAACAAAATGTATCCATAACAAATAATCGTTAATATAAAAGCAGTTTTAAAGCCAAAACCATCAATTAAGCTTCCAAAAATATAAGGAATTACTGCTCCACCAACAATTGCCATACAAAGTAAACCAGAGGCTTGTGCTTTTAAATCGCCCAAACCTTCTAAACTTAATGTAAAAATGGTTGGAAACATAATAGAGTTAAATAAACCAACTGCCAAGATAGACCACATAGAAAGTAAACCAACTGTGTTTATAGAAATTAGAATCATAAGGATTGCCAAGGTTGCAAAAATGGCTAACACTTTTCCTGGAGCCATAATTTTAGTTAAGTAAGAACCTATAAATCGACCAATCATAGCTCCTCCCCAATAAAATATCACAAAAATACCCAACAAAGATTTTGGATCGGAATCTGTAAAAGTCTTATTAAAAGTACTTGCAATTGTGTTGGCAATATTCATCATGGTTTCATTTTGAGAAACGACAACTCCTAAATTCATATCAGCAAAATAATTCACCAAAAAGCTACCAATAGAAACTTCTGCACCCACATAAACGAAAATACCTAAAGCTCCCATTAACATTGCTTTGTTCTTTAATAATTTTCCATAGCCACCTTTTGGAACCTTCTCCATAACTGTTGGTAAATTGATAAATGCAAAAATGATCGCTAAAATTGCAATTGAAAAAGCAATCCATAAAAAAGGCGTTTGCACTGTAGCTGCTTCTGCAACATAATAGTTTGTTTTATCAAGTTCACTTAGCAAGTTTATTTCTTCGGATGTTTTTACAGAATCGCTTAATAAAAATAATGCTCCAACAACAGGACCAATTGTAGCTCCAAAAGAGTTAAATGCTTGCGATAAGTTTAAACGACTACTAGCTCCATCTTCACTTCCTAACAAAGCTACATAAGGATTTGCAGCTACTTGTAGAATTGTAATTCCACCTGCAAGCGTAAAATACCCAATTAAAAAGACTGAAAACGTTCTATATTCTGCAGCAGGATAAAATAACAAACATCCTGAAGCCATTGTTAACAACCCTAAAACGATTCCTTTTTTATAACCAATTCTAGCTAAAATAGCTCCTGCTGGTATTGAAAACACAAAGAATGCCACAAAAAAAGCAAACTGTACTAACACTGTTTTTGCATACGACATTTCAAAAACATCTTTTAATCTTGGTACTAAACTATCGACTAAAACTGTAATAAATCCCCAAAGGAAAAACAATGTTGTTAAAAATACAAAAGCACTTTTGTAAGATTTGTTGGTTGTTGATGATGTCATAAATTACGCTTTATTAAAAAAATCTGATTTGATATTCTTGTTTTCTTTATTTTTATAAAGATTGTAGCTAAACCATTCGTGAATAGAATACGCTCCTGTTTCTCCTTTTTTATTGACTGCAATATAACCAACTTGAAAGTTTTTGAAATCTTTTCCTGGTTTATTTACAATTCTTCCAATTGCCTCCTCACAAGCTTGTTGGGGCGTTTTTCCCTGACGCATTAATTCTACGATTAAAAAGCTGCCAACTGTTTTTAAAACTTCTTCTCCTAAACCTGTTGCAGAAGCACCTCCAATTTCATTATCTACAAATAAACCTCCACCAATTATTGGCGAATCTCCTACTCTACCAGCCATTTTATACGCCAAACCACTTGTGGTACAAGCACCAGAAATATTACCAGCTTTGTCAATGGCTAACATACCAATAGTATCGTGATTTTCTATGTTGATAATGGGCTTATATTCTGATTTAATTTTCCATTCCTCCCAGGCTTTTTTAGAAGCTTCCGTGAGTAAATCTTCTCTTTCAAAACCTTTTTCGACTGCAAATTTTTCAGCTCCTTCACCAACCAACATTACATGAGGTGTGTCTTCCATCACTTTTCTAGCCACAGAAATTACATGTTTTATGTTTTTTACACCTAAAACTGCTCCATAATTTCCTTTTTCGTCCATTATGCAAGCATCCAAAGTTACGTTTCCATCTCTATCAGGCAAACCACCTTTTCCTACAGACTGTCCTTTTTCATTCGCTTCCTCTATTCTACAACCTTGCTCAACAGCATCCAATGCAGTTCCTCCTTTTTCTAAAACTGCTGCTGCAGTTTCTACAGCTAAATCTGTTTGCCAAGTTGCAATTACGAGTGGTTTTATAGTCTCTAAAGTTGATAAAACAACCTTCTTATCTTTTATAGTTTCATCACAACTTATAAAACTTGATGAAATTGCTACTAATCCTAAGCCAGTAGCTGATGCTTTTTTTAAGAAATTTCTTCTTTCCATTGCTATTATTTTATTTGAATTTCATCTACAAACAACCAACTTCTTCCATCATGTTTATAGCCTAAATGCCATTCTGGAAGTTTGCCTAATTTTTTTGCGATGATTTTTATGAATCTATATTCTTTATTTAGGGTTGAAA
>CAXBPL010000154.1:0-3936 GCA_963977615.1 uncultured Polaribacter sp.
GGCGTTTATACAATTACTGTAGATTTAAGTACTGTAACTTCAGGGATTCCATCAGGTAAAACAATTGCGGATTTAATTCCAACATTTGATGCAGATGGAGTAGGAACTGCAAATACAAGTACTGTTTCTTTACCATTTGGTACAAGTAATTTGGATCAAGACTTTGGTTATAGCGTTTCTTCAGGAGGTGTAAATACAGGAAATGATGGAGGAATTGAGTCAGAATCTTTAGGAGATGCCTTGACTAAATTGTATGTAGGAAGAAAGAAAAATTCTGTACCAACAGAATTTGTAAAGTCGGAAGCAAACTTGTACAATAAATCTAAAATGAAGTCTGCTCAGCCTTATCAAGGAAAAGGACAAACGATGTTAGATATGTTTCCAACTGAATTAGTAGCAGGAAATGTAGCGAATATAACATCGCCAACAGATATTTTAGATATCACAACAGCAGATGAAGTGTTAGCTGTAGATTTCTCTCTAGATGGTGAAACAAAAGGTGTTGTATTAGGAATTAAAACGACTGATAAGATTTACAATCATACAAAAGCATCTTGTGATCGTTTAAGAGGAGCAGAGATTTTAAATATTCAGACAGTACAAGTAAATGGTTATAATTTCTTAATGCAAGGAATTAAGCAAAGAAATGGTGTTGTTGAATATGCAATTTCTTTTGCAACAGCAAAGAACAATAATGATGCAAACTACACGATTCAAACAAATTGGTATGTAAATAATTATACCAAGTTTAATGATGTGTATAACTTTCAAGTATGGTCTACAAAGCCAGCAGATACTCAAAAGCTAGTAGCTGATGTATTAGAGAACTTACAATCTTTTATTCCTGTTACACAAACAGAAATTCAAAAAGTTCCAGAAACGTATGCTTCTAAAATTTACAGAGATAAATCTGAATTAGTTGTTATGTTAAGAAGTACAGAAGAAGGAAATACTGCAGAAGTATCTATGGTAGAATTGTATTCTGAAACTGCAAATAATATTAAGCACAGAAATAATTCTTTAAGCACAGAGATTCAGCAAAGTTTACGATTAGACATCGCAGATGGATATGAATATGATGGATTGGTAAAAGTAGATAACGAAGTAGAAGATGCATTTTATCATGCAGATGGAAACTGGGGATTAGACTTTGATAAGCGTTATACAGAAATCAAAAACTACTTTGTATGGAATAATTTCGACAGAGAGTATAAAGATGATGAGTATGCTATCAATAGAGATGTTGAAGTGAAAGCAACAAGTGATTATGATTACTTAACAGTATATAAATCATTATTACCTGGAACTATCTCAGCAGATTACTCTGAGTATAACTATGTAGCTTTTACAGCAACAGGATCTGGTTTAATGGAATTAGGTTTAATCAAATCTTCAATCCAAGATTGGAAAGCACAGTATAGAGTAATGGTAGATTTCTCTGAAGAAGAGCAAACATACTATGTTCCTTTTGAGATATTCACATCAAGTGCGAGTCAAAATAAAATGACAGCAGAAGATTTAACAACATTAACATTTACTTTCTTACCAGTAGAAGCACAAACAAATGAGTTAGATTTAAAAATCTCAGATGTTCGTTTTGCAAAAACTGCAGTAGAAGGACAAATCGTAAATAAGATAGATAAGTTTGAGAATGAGTTTATGGCATATCCAAACCCATCTCAAGGAAATGTGAACTTGTTATTATTCAGTGAAACAGATACAGAAGCTACTGTAACATTATCAGATATTACTGGTAAGATTATTTACAGTCAAAAAGCAACGTTAAATGCTGGTAAAAACGAGTTAGATTTTAACTTTAAAGTAAAAACTGGAGTGATGTTATTAAATGTAACAAGTCCAGAGACTAACTATGGAACAACGAAAGTTCTATTTAGATAGTAAAGTACATCAATAGTTTAAATAATTTTTAGGGGTATTAATTAAAACTATTGATCCCAAGAGGGCTGATGCAAATCAGCTCTCTTTTTTTGTTTTAAATTATTTTAGAAATCAAAATTTATAATGATTTGTGTATTTCTAATTATCGATACTTAAAGCCAATACTTCGTCATAAGTATTTAATAATCAATTAAAAACAAATTTGCTATATTTGGTATTCAACCAAAAACTTTTTTATCATGGAAATGAATTTTTACATCTTTTTTTTAGCAGCACTTGTGCCAATGATTATTGGCTCTGTATGGTATGGCCCTTTATTTGGTAAAGCATGGATGAACCAAATGGGTTTTACAGAAGAATCCCTAAAAGGCACTAACATGTTGAAAACTTTACTTATTTGTTATGTATTGAGTATTTTAATTGCTTTTGCTTTAATGCCAATGGTAATTCATCAAATGGGTGTTTACTCTACTTTAGCTGGCGATCCTGGTTTTGGCGAACAAACAGGAGAAGCATATTCTTATTTCGAAAACTTTGTTGCAACTTACAGTGATCGATTTAGAACCTTTAGACATGGTGCTTTTCATGGAGTATTATATGGGTTCTTTTTAATTCTGCCTGTTATTGGAATTGTAGCCTTATTTGAAAAGAAATCATTTAAATATGTAGCCATTAATGCTGGTTATTGGATTGTAACTTTAGCAATTATGGGTGGTATTATTTGTCAATGGATATAGTTTTTACAAACTATTAAAACTAAAAATGCCGCTAAAAAGCGGCATTTTTTATGAAGATAAATTATTTTTAATACCCAATTTTTACTCGAACTCTTTTTAGAACTTCATTAGCGACTAAAGTAGCTTTTTCTGCACCAATTTTTAAAGCGTCATCAATTTCATGTTTGTTTTCCATAAAATGATTGTAAAGCTTTCTATTGGTAGCAAATTTCTCTAAAATTAACTCATACAAAGCTTGTTTTGCATGGCCATAACCATAATTTCCACCTTCGTAATTTGCTCTCATGGTTGCTATTTCAGTTTCTGAAGCTAATAATTTATAAAGAGCAAAAACGTTATCTGTATCAGGATTTTTAGGCTCTTCTAAAGGAGTACTATCAGTTTGAATACTCATTATTTGTTTTCTCAATTTTTTATCTGGTAAGAAAATATTAATAATGTTATTTCTAGATTTACTCATTTTTCCTCCATCAGTACCTGGAACTAATTTTACATTTTCTTGTATTTTAGCTGTTGGTTCTACTAGAGTTTCGCCATAAATATTATTAAATTTATTGGCAACATCTCTTGTAATTTCTAAATGCTGTAATTGATCTTTTCCAACAGGTACAATTTCTGCATCATACAATAAAATATCTGCTGCCATTAATATTGGGTAATTAAATAAACCAGCATTTACATCATCTAACTTATCAGATTTATCTTTAAAACTGTGAGCCAATGTTAAACGTTGATAAGGAAATAAACAACTCAAATACCAGGTTAATTCTGTGGTTTGTGGCACATCACTTTGTCTATAAAAAATAGTTTTATTAATGTCTAAACCACAAGCTAGCCAAGTTGCAGCAGTGCTATACGTGTTTTCTCTTAATTCTTTTCCGTCTTTAATTTGCGTTAAAGAATGCATGTCTGCAATAAATAAAAAAGCTTCATTTTTAGGATTGTTAGCCATTTCAATAGCAGGTAAAATAGCACCTAATAAATTACCTAAATGTGGTGTTCCTGTACTTTGTACGCCAGTTAAAATTCTTGACATTTAATTATATGTTTAAAATCAATTTAGTGAAAAGAATAATTTTAATCTAATTTTAATTAGCAATTAAAACTATTTCAGAGCACAAAAATAAGGTTTTGATTCAGAAAACCAATAAACAAAAGAATATTAGTACTTTTACAAATTAGTGTGCAAAAATAAATTTTAAATAAAATAATATTTTTAAAAATTAGTTCTAAATTCTTGAAGTACATAAAAATTCCTTTTCTTTTAATTTGGCGCTTATGGTTCTACATTTTAATGTTT
>CAXBPL010000155.1:0-3927 GCA_963977615.1 uncultured Polaribacter sp.
ACCCATTGGCAATGGGAGGCAAGAATTTTCCATTGATGTAGTTTTTTATGTTCATAATTTCATTGAAATTTTTTCATGAACCCACATCGCTTCGTCTTTTGGCTCAATATTTTCTAACTTACTTAATCTACTAAAAGTTGCGTGAGGAAAATCATATGGTTTACTATCTTCGAAATAAGGCCCAACAACACCTAACATCCAACCATTATCTGATGCCCAATGTGACTTATCAACCTTGAATTTAAATATATGATATATTACTTTATTATTATCAAAATCAATTATAAGCTTTTCAAGATGTTCAATTTTATCAGGAAGTACATCCAATTCCGTTGGAAACTCCAACCAATTAACAAGATTACTTTCAGCTCCTTTTATTATTGTATTGAATTTTTGAGGAAATAAATTTAATAAATTATTTTTGTTCAAAACTTGGTAAACCATTTCTCTTGTTTCGGCTTTTAATACCAAGTTTAAAATATATTCTTCTTCTATATTTTCTCCTTTATCAATTTTATGAACAAGTTCACTAATTCTGTCAAATCTCTTAGTATTAAGCTTTCTATTTTGATAATTAACTTTTAAATATCTGTAAAATAGAAAAATTATAATTGGGAATATTAAAATTCCAATAATTATAAAAACTATTTTCATTTTCTAATTTTTTTATAAGCAGTAACTTTTATCTCCACCACCAAATCTGGATGTGGTAATTGATGCACAGCAACTGTAGTTCTTGTTGGTCCAGTTTCTTTGTCAAAAAACTCTGCATAGGCTTTGTTATATCCTGCAAAATCATTCATATTTACTAAAAATGTGGAAACATCAACTACATCTTTTATACTTGCACCAACCGTTTGTAAATTTTTATCGATATTTTTTAGAACCTCTCTAGTTTGCGTTTCTGCATTCAAATATTTAGTTCCCATTTCGTCGATAATATCTACGCCTGCAATAGTATTGTCTGCTCTTCTAGAACTGGTTCCTGATACAAAAATAAAATCGCCCACAACTTTTACATGTGGATATGCGCCTCTTGGTGTTACTTTACTCATGCTAAAAGCCCATCCTAACCTTCCCATTTCGACTGCGCTCAATGCAGGCTTGGGAAGGAACTCCAAACTGGGTGAAATTTGAAATTCTTTATTAATATTTATTTTTTAAAATTTTATTTTTCAAAAAATCTAATCCTATTTTCTTTACAAACTTACTCACTCGTTCCCTTTGGAAAGGCTGGAATTGGATAATTCTAACAACTTTAATGTTGTTCTTAGATTTCTTGTTGTTGCAATTACTTGTAACTTTTTTTCTAATACATTATTAGAAATTTTTGTTTTTGCAAATGTTGATGGACAGTTTAAATAAACGACATCTCCATTTATTTTATATTGATCTTCACCAATATTTTTGATTTCAATTTCTTTTATTTCTGATGCTCTATCTAAAAACGTAAATGCTACTATTTTTTCATTTTCTGTGGAAAAAGGATACTTCTCAATCGCTTTTTGCCATTCTGGAATGGTTCTTACAATTACTGGAATTTCAAAACCGAATTTTGATAAAATTCCTTCTTTAATAATTTCACAAATTGCTGTTTTACTTTTATCAGATTCTAAAATGATATTCCCACTTTGGATGTACGTTTGTACACTTTGAAATTGTAAATTCTTTAATAAATCGCGTAAATCTGCCATCGGGATTTTATTTTTTCCTGATACATTTATTCCTCTTAACAAAATAATATATTTTTTCAATTTACTTTTTAAATTTCTTTTAGCTTGTATAAATCCACGTCTTTTATAAAAATGTTTAGCCCTGATTGAAGCATTTGTTTGAGCTCTTTTTTGCTTTTTCAGCAAAAAAAGCGAGTGCGAAAAGCAGGAAATAGCTTCAAAAAAAACTACATTCCTGCAATTTTATCTTCTTCTAAAATGGTATTTGTTTCTAAAATAACTCTTTCTAAAATAACTGCCAATTCATCTTTTGTCATCTCTAAATGTGTGTGCACCTCATCTCCAGAAATTAAATTCAACAAAGCTTTATCTTGTGCTCTACCTCTTTTCATGGCTTCATGATAACCAATATTTTCGTTGAAAGTTACCAAAGAATATTTAGAAAAATATTGGTTTGGAAATGTCTTTTCTAAATCCATTTCTATCTTTCTTTTTTCTTTAAATATAGGGTTTGCAACATGATCTCGCATTTCGTAAAAATTATCAATCGCTAAATCTGCAATGGCATCTGTATCGTGTTTTCGTGCTTTTTGGTAGGCTTTAAAAATAGCATTCCAATCTCCCAAATCTTGATTTAAAATCTCATCAAAAACGACAACATCTTCAAAAGAAGCATTCATTCCTTGTCCGTAAAAAGGCACAATTGCGTGTGAAGAATCGCCCATTAACAATGTTTTATTTTGATAAAACCAAGGGGAACATTTTATAGTTCCTAAAGGTCCTGTTGGGTTGTTTGTAAATTCTTCTAAGATATTGGGAATTAAAGCCAAAGCATCAGGAAATTCTTTTTCGAAAAACTTGGTTATTTTTTCTTCGGATGTTAAATTCTCGAAATTAAATTCGCCTTCATCATAACTTAAAAATAACGTAACTGTAAAACTGCCATCCATATTTGGTAGGGCAATTAACATAAAATCGCCTCTTGGCCAAATATGTAAATGGGCGTTACTAATTTGATGTTTTCCACTTTTATCAGCAGGAATTTCTAACTCTTTATATCCGTGGTTTAAATAATTTTGAGAATAACTAAATAAAAATTTACGTTCAGAAACGTAGCTTTTCCTCAAAGAAGAACCTGCTCCATCTGTTCCGAAAACTACATCAGCATCTACAGAAAACTCTTCTTTTGTTTTATAATCTTTAAAATGTGCAATTGTATTTTCGATATCAACATTTTTACATTTTTTATTAAAATGAATGTTTACATTTTCATGTTTTTCTGCTTCATCTAATAAAATTGCGTTTAAATCTCCTCTAGAAATTGAGTTGATAAACTCATTTTCACGTCCAGAATAATTGGATGAAAACGTATTTCCTTTTGTATCGTGCATTAAACGACCATACATTGGGATACAGATTTCTCTTGCTTTTTCCTCCATTCCACATAATCGTAAAGCTTTTAAACCTCTGTCTGATAATGCCAAATTGATGGATCTTCCTGCAGAAATATCTGTAGTTCTTAAATCGGGTCTACTTTCATACACCTCAACTTTATAACCTCTTTGTGCGAGTCTTAAAGCCAGTAAACTTCCACATAAACCTGCTCCGATTATTAGTATAGAAGCCCCTCCTAAATCCTCCCCAAAAGGGAGGACTTTTTCACTGTTGCTTTTTCTTTGTTTTTTATTTTCCAAGATTCTTTATTTTATTTTTAATCGACCTTATTTCTTCAAAAGTTAGTCTCATAAATGAAATGTTAGTGGTGTTCGTTTTTCCTTTTTCATCAAAAAAAACAATTTCAGGAATTAATGAATTAAATTTAATTCCTTTTTTTATATCATAGAAAAACTCTTTTATCAATCTATTTTGATTGATAAGGATTATTCTTTTTTTAGATAGTATGACACAATCATATTTCGTTTTTCTAAAAAAAAGCACAAAATCAAGTATTACATTATTCGTGTAAAAAATATCTAAAAACCCTAATTCAGATTTTTTCTTTAAAAACATTACTTCACCTTCTTTTTCGAAAAGTAATTTTATATCATTTGTATTCATCAATTATAAATCCATTAAACTTCCTTTCCTTTGGAAAGGATTGAGGATAGGCCTTTTACCATTTTATAAACATCCTCAAAACTATTATATAAAGGCACAGGTGCACACCTTATAACATCTGGTTCTCGCCAATCTGTAATGATGTTATTTTCAGTTAGTTTTTTATGCAAACTTTTATCTGCATTTTTTACTTGAA
>CAXBPL010000156.1:0-3904 GCA_963977615.1 uncultured Polaribacter sp.
AAGTGCAAGCACGTAAAAACTTTAAAGAAACTGCTTTCTTTTATCCACAGTTAAAAACAGATGAAAATGGTAAAGTGAGTTTTTCTTTTACAATGCCAGAAGCCTTGACAAGATGGAAATTGCAATTATTAGCACATTCAACAACTTTAAAATCAGCTACAAAAACCTTGCAAACTGTTACTCAAAAAGAATTAATGGTGGTGCCAAATGCACCAAGATTTTTGAGAGAAAAAGATACAATTACGTTGAGTGCAAAAATTACCAACTTAACAAATAACCAATTGAGTGGTTTTGCAAAATTGATATTAACAGATGCTATTTCTGGAAAAGAAATTAATACAGAATTACAAAACATACATTCAAACAAGAATTTTGTAGTTGATAAAGATGGAAATACAAATGTTTCATGGAATTTAGCAATTCCAGAAAATATGCAAGCTGTTCAATATAAAATTGTGGCAAAAGCTGGCGATTTTTCTGATGGAGAACAAAATGTGTTGCCTGTTTTAACCAATAGAATGTTGGTTACAGAAACGCTTCCAATGTGGGTTAAATCAAACGAAACCAAAACTTTTACGTTGGATAAATTGAGGAATTCAACTTCATCAACGTTAAAAAACCATAAGTTAACACTAGAAATGACCTCAAATCCTGTTTGGGTTGCAGTTCAGGCTTTGCCCTATTTAATGGAATATCCTTATGAATGTTCAGAACAAATTTTTTCTAGATATTATGCAAATACGTTAGCGAGTTTTGTGGCGAATTCAAACCCTAAAATTCAAGGTGTTTTTAATGCTTGGAAATCTTCGGATGCACTTTTATCGAATTTGGAAAAAAACCAAGAGTTAAAATCGTTAATTATTCAAGAAACGCCTTGGCTAAGAGATGCACAATCTGAAACCGAACAAAAAAAGAGAATTGCGTTGTTATTCGATTTAAATAAAATGAAAAACGAGCAAGAAAAAGCCATTAACAAATTGCAAGAAATCCAAATGAATTCTGGTGGATTCCCTTGGTTTAAAGGCAGTACATACGCAAATACGTTTATTACCCAACATATTGCAACTGGTTTTGGACATCTACAAAAATTAGGAGTTACTGATTTTGATACATCAACCAAAAACATGATTGAAAAAGCTGTGAAATTTTTAGATAATGAACTCTTAGAAAATTATGAAAAACTCTTGGAAAGAGCTAGGAAAATTAAAGAGGAATCAAAATCTAAAAAAGAAGGAGAAAAGAAATACGAAGAATATTTATCAAAAAATAATTTGAACTATGCTACCATCCAGTATTTATATATGCGTAGTTTTTATGGTGATATTTCTTTGAATGATACAACAAAATCTGCTGTAAAATATTATCAAAATCAGTCTGCAAAATATTGGAATGCTTATAATTTATATGCAAAAGGACAAATTGCTTTATCACTTTTTAGAGCTGATGAAAAAGGAGTTGCAAACAAGATTCTAAAATCTTTAAAAGAAAATTCGATAACTTCAGATGAATTAGGAATGTATTGGAAAAGCAATACTGCTGGTTATTACTATTATCAAGCCCCAGTTGAAACGCAAGCGTTAATGATTGAAACTTTTTCTGAAATTGAAAATGACGCTGAAATTATTGATAATCTTAAAATCTGGTTGTTAAAAAACAAACAAACGAATCAATGGAAAACCACAAAAGCAACTACTGAAGCTGTGTATGCATTATTATTAAATGGAAGTGATTGGTTATCTATCACAGAAATGGTAACTATTAAAGTTGGAAATCAACAAATAAATCCATCAGAAATAGAAAACGTAAAAGTGGAAGCTGGAACTGGATATTTTAAAACTTCTTGGAATACTGAAGAAATAAAACCAGATATGGCAACAATTACCATCAACAAAAAAGAAAAAGGAATTGCTTGGGGAGGTTTATATTGGCAATATTTTGAAGATTTAGACAAAATTACATCCGCAGAAAGTCCGTTAAAATTAAACAAGAAATTGTTTTTAAAAGTAAATGCTGATTCAGGAAAAGAACTACAATTAATTGATGAAAACACGCAACTTAAAGTTGGCGATTTAATTACGGTAAGAATTGAATTGCGTTCAGATAGAGATATGGAATTTATTCATTTAAAAGACATGAGAGCTTCTGGAGTTGAGCCAATTAATGTATTATCAACCTATAAATGGCAAGATAATTTAGGGTATTATGAAAGTACAAAAGATGCTGCAACCAATTTCTTTTTTGATAGAATTCCAAAAGGTGTTTATGTATTTGAATATGATGTTCGCGTGAACAATGCAGGTAATTTTAGCAACGGAATTTCTACAATTCAAAGTATGTATGCTCCTGAATTTAGCAGTCATTCAAAAGGTGTTCGTTTAAAAATAAATAATTAATTATTTGTGTTAATAAACTTTCTGATAGAGTTAATTAGATGTCCCTTTTATATCTAATATTGCAGTTCAATCAAAATGATAGAAATTATGAAAAAAGTACTTTTATTAGTAGGATTTATAGTGAGTTCAGCATTAACAATAAATGCACAGGATATTTCTGAAAATGCAATTGGTTTGCGTTTAGGGTCTGATGATGGTTTTGGAGGTGAGATTTCTTACCAAAGAGCGTTAGGTGGTAATAACAGACTAGAAATTGATTTAGGATTACGTAATAGTAATAATTACGATGGTTTTAAAGCAACAGGTTTGTATCAATGGCTTTGGAATATTGAAGGTGGATTTAATTGGTATGCAGGTGTTGGTGCTGGTTTAGCAAGTTATAGTGGAAATAACAACAATAACAACAACAATGATGATTATTCTGAAACTTTTGTTTTTGCTGCTGGTGATATTGGTATTGAGTACAATTTCCCAAATACGCCAATTTTACTTTCTCTAGATTATAGACCTGAGTTTGGTTTTGGAGATCGTTATAATGACTTTGGAAACGATATCGCTTTTGGAATTAGATACCAGTTTTAATTAAAACATTATTAAAAAAAGAAATCCTCTAATTAATTTTAGAGGATTTTTTTTTGTGTCTATTTTTGTTTTGGTGGATATTTCTCCAAAATTATTTTTATAATTTCCTGAAAATGAAGTTCTTTTTCCTCGGGTTTTCTTTTCTCATTTATTTTCGAATTTAAAATAGCTTCCCAAAAAAGTGTATTGTTAGTTGCAGCTACAAACTCAACAATAAATTCTTCGTTTAACTTTTTTCCTCCAATTGGTATGCCTCCAGAAATACCAAAACCACCATTTCTGCCTCCACTTCCTACTCCAATACCAATGGTATTATTGTTAGTTGCTTCAGTTGTATTTGAAATAATATTGATAAAAAAATCTGGATTTTCAGATTCTTGAATTCCTAAAGTATTCAAATCAATTTTCATTATTGATGTAACTCTTTTTACATCTAATTCATTCAATCCTTTTCCTACATCTTCATAAAAAGCAAAGGTTTTAAAACTCGAAAAATTAGCTTTATCATCGTAATCTGTGATTACTTTAGACGTTGAGCAACTCATCAACAAAATCAAAAACAAATACTTAAAATTCTTCATAGAATTACTCTTTTAACACCACTCTTGTTGGTGTATCTTTTCCATCAATAATACTTTTAGTTCCTTTTGCAACTGCTTGAATTGTTTGTGTAATAATGGTCATATTTAAAGTCTCAGCTTCATCAGAAACTTTATGATAGTCTGCATCAGTATCAATAGCAGTTGTAGAAAAAGTATGAGAAGGAACCCCTAATCTTGCCAAAGAAGCATTGTCTGATCTAAAAAATAAATTAAAACTTTTATACGGATCAGGAAATAATTGATACCCAGAACCTTCTAAATTTTTCTGAACAATTTTCCCAAAATCAGATCTTTCAAAACCTGTTAACCAAGCTGTATTTGGTCCAA
>CAXBPL010000157.1:0-3859 GCA_963977615.1 uncultured Polaribacter sp.
CAAATAGTAGATTATTTAGGCATTGTAACTGGCTCAGCTTACGATTCTAGTTATTCTACAAACGGAAAAAAAATGTCTTTTACAGATATGTTTAGCATGACTAAATATAGAGAAATGTACACTTTAGGTTTAGAAGGTATCAAAGAAAAAGCTTTCCAAAATTTAAAAGAAAATGCTGTTAAATTAGGTGCAAATGCAGTTGTAGGAATTCAAATAGATGTAGAACCTTTAGCTAATTCCTCAACACTTTTAGTTTCTATTACAGGAACTGCAGTAAAAGTGAAATAAATTAATAATTAGTTTTTACAATAAAAGTTAAAAATTAACTTTATAAAGATGGTATACTTGTTGATTTATGAATATCATCAAAATTAAAATTATGAAAAAAATAATATGTATTTGTTTGTTAATTAGTTCTTTTTTAGGGCAATCGCAAACTACAGTAACTAAAAATTTAGGAGATTATAAGATTTTAAAAGTTTATAATGGTATTGAATTAGAGTTGATAAAATCTACAGAAACGAAACTTGTTATTACAGGAAAGAAATCTGAAATGGTTAAAATTAAAAATGTAGATAATACTTTAAAATTATCGTTACCTTTTTCTTTAAATCCTGAAGATAATGCTGCTGGTGGAGAAGTTTTAGTAAAATTATATTACAATGCTATTATTGATGTAATTGATGCTAATGAAAACGCGACCATTACAGGAAAAGAAATAGAACAAGAAAAATTAGAGGTAAATTCGCAAGAAAGAGCTTTTATTAACTTAGTTTTAAAGGTAAAACACTTAGAAGTAAGAGCATCTTCTGGAGGAATTATTAAATTAACAGGTAGCACAAAAAACCAAAATGTAGATGTAGATTTATATGGAGTTTATAATGGTTTTGGTTTAAAGGCAGATTCAAATTCTACTGTAAAAGCAGGTACAGGAGCAAGAGCAGAAGTTTTTGCAGAAGAAACCTTAGATGCTAAAGTAAGTTTTGGAGGTTCAATTTTTTACAAAGGAAACCCAGAAGTTTTAAAAGATAAAAAAGTAATTGGTGGCATTATACAAAAAAGAGATTAATAAAAACCTTTTTGTATCTTTGTACTATTAAATTTAAGAACAAATGAATAGTTTACATACATTTTTAGCAATTCCAGGAGGATACTCAATAATATTAATTGTAGTAGTTGTTTTATTGTTATTTGGTGGCAAGAAAATACCTGAGCTAATGAAAGGTTTAGGTGGTGGAATAAAAGAGTTTAAAAAGGCTTCTAAAGACGAAGAAGGAGAACAGATAGAAGAAAAGAAGTAATCTAAATTTATTTTTATAAAATTTAAAAAGCTCAATTTGTATAAAACAGATTGAGCTTTTTTTTGTTTTCTTAAAAAAAAATATCCCCCAACATTTCATTTCAGATTAACGATTTCAAATTTAGAAAATAAATATATAATTTAATAAAGATTTTTAAAAAAGGGTTATTTACAAAGCTTTTGGGGTAAATGGGAACCTATTTTTGTAGTAATTTTTCTAATTCTATTTTCTTAAAACTTCTAGAAACAGGAATTTTGATTTCGATTTTATTAGATTTTAAATAATAACCTCTTGCATTTCCTGTAATTTTATCAAAAAATAAAGAATTTATAATATATGATTTATGGCATCTAAAGATAAAAGGATAGTTTGTTGTTTGTTTTAAAATGTTAGATAATGTATTTCTTAAAATTAATTCTTTGATCCCATTTGTTGTCTCTGTAAAAAAACTAGCATAATTACCATCTATTGTAATGTAAATTAATTTATCAATATTTATCGTTACATTTTCTTTCTTATTTTCTGAATATAAAGTTATTTCATCTTCTTTTATTCTATTTATTTTTTCTGTTTTTAATTTTAATAGTTTATCATTTACTATCAACATAAAAATTATTGATATGATAGCTAAAGATGAACAATACTTATAAAAAAGAATAAAACTAAGTTTTTTTAAACCAAAAATATCTTTATAAATACCACTAAAATACCAAAGAGTTAAACTATAGATTATTGAAAAACAAAATATTAAGCCTATAAAGGAATAAATAGTCCATTTTTTTAATTTAATTTTTTCTAAGAAGAAAAAAAATAAAAACGGAACTATAAAAGTTAATAACCCTATTAAAATAGTATATCCAAATAAATACTCTCTTAATAAATCTAACTTAAAAGGTTTAAAAATATTTAAAAAAATAAATACGAATAAACCATGTAATATGCTTAAATTTAATTTATTAGCTATATAAGATTCTAAATTAAAGGGTTTTTTAGTAAATAATATAATTTTTTTATACAATTTAAAACAATTTTTTAAATCTAAATATAAAGCAAAAAAAAGAAGTAATAAAAATTATTACTTCTTTTAATGCTTAAGAATTAAATTTTTTACTCTTTCTTTTTAGGTTTTTGGTTTTTCATTGCTTCACCAATTTGATTACTTGCTGTAAAACTTGCAACCATGTCATTTAACATTTGGCTACCTGCTTGTGGCGAATTTGGTAATAAAATTAAATTACTATTTGTTTCTTGACCTAAAGATTGTAATGTATCATAATGTTGTGTAACCACAATTAAAGCAGACGCTTCTTGACTGTTGATACCAACTTTATTTAAAACTTCTACAGATTCCTCTAAACCACGTGCAATTTCACGTCTTTGATCTGCAATACCTTGTCCTTGTAAACGCTTGCTTTCTGCTTCTGCTTTTGCACGTTCTACAATTAAAATACGTTGTGCATCACCTTCAAACTGTGCTGCAATTTTTTCACGTTCAGAGGCATTAATTCTGTTCATGGCTATTTTTACTTGATGATCTGGATCTATATCAGTTACTAAGGTTCTAATAATATCAAATCCATAATCAGACATTGCATCATTCAATTCAGCTTTTACAGCCAAAGCAATATCATCTTTTTTTACAAAAACGTCATCTAATTTCATTTTAGGAACTTCTGCTCTTACCACATCAAAAACGTAACTTGTTATTTGGTCTGCAGGATAATCTAACTTATAAAAAGCATCATATACTTTACTATTGATCACTTTATATTGTACAGAAACTTTTAATTTTACAAAAACATCATCTAATGTTTTAGTTTCTATAATTACATCTAATTGCTGAATTTTTAAACTTAATCTTCCTGCAACTTTATCAACCAAAGGAATTTTTAAATGTAAACCAGATTGGCGAATGCTATGAAATTTTCCAAAACGTTCTATAATTGCTGCTGTTTGCTGTTTTACCATAAAAAAAGCGGCAAAAAGTATAATAACTGATAAGACTATAATAATTGGCAAAATTGGTATCATAATATTGTTTATTAGTTAGGTTTTTTTGTTTTACGTAAAGATACTGATTTTCAGCATCTAATTAATTAGACGTTTTAATTCTATAATGTTACATTTTATGGCATAAAAAAAGCCTGAAAAATATTTCAGGCTTTATAATTTATGAATTGTATTTAGTTTTTCTTTTCTTCTTTTTCGATGTCATCTATTGGAAAAACCTTATAATTTTTTCTGTTATATTTAATCCACTTTTTATATTGTTTCTCAGACAATATTTGTTTCATGGTTGTATCTAACTCTTTGTCGTAAACTCTTAAAGTTTCAGAAATTGGTTTTAAATTTTCTGCCATAACTTTTTGAATGTTTGCTCTTTCTGAAAAGTCTCGTGATTTTTGAGCATTTTTCTGAAAATTTTCAACCATTTCTCTAGTGCTATCTAGCGTAAAACTATTTATTCTTCTAAAATCCTTCAATTTTTTATTAAACTTAGTCAATACTTCAGAAAACTTTTTTCCTTCTTCAGATGATAATTTTATGCTTGATTTTTT
>CAXBPL010000158.1:0-3793 GCA_963977615.1 uncultured Polaribacter sp.
ATTATATTTAAGGATATTTAATTTGAAATTTTGAAGCCTAAATTTATTTCAATTTTTATCACTGTTTTCTTTTGCACAATTGTAATAAGTCAAACAACCTATTTAGAAAACTTTAATTCAAAAGGTTATCCAGATAACTTACCAAATGGCGCCTATTGGTTTTTTTATAACGATATTCATCCAATTCAAAACAATTGGGATGCTTTTATTCCTGGTAATGGAAATTGTTATATAATTGTAGATGCTGATAAAAGTAATGACACAGATTTAACCTATCCTTATCAAGCTATCGTTTTTGGTGGTATTGAAGAAAACCACAGACTCGAAGTAAGAATGAAAGGGGCTGCAGTTGATGGTGGTTTGGCTGCTTTTATTTTTACTTACACACAAACAGGTCCAATTTTTAATGAAGTTGATATTGAAGTTGTAGCCCAAGATTTACAGTCTGGTATTCCTGCTCACGATATTTTTCCTCCAAATGGCTGGACAGATGCTAGATTTAATACTTGGAGAAATGCCAATGAAATTACTGAAGTACCTTTTACAGGTTCTCAAAAACCAGTTATAGACGCGAATAACAATAAGATATCATTAATTGATAATGAATTTCACATCTATACTATAGACTGGAGAGAAGATATAGTAGACTTTTTTATTGATGATGTTTTACAAGAATCTTTTATTACAAATATTGCTACTGGCTGGTCAGAAGTAATTATTGGTTACAGAAATTTACCTTGGTCAGGTGATTTTAGATGGTCAGGAGAGCATACAATGGTTATCGATTATTTCAAAATTGAACCTTTAGAAGCCTTAAGTACTTTAGGTACGGATTTTGTAAACGCTAAATTAGAGTCTGAAATATCTGTTTATCCAAACCCAACAAAAGATAAAATTAACATTAAAATTGCAAAGAACTCTAAAGCTCAAAAGATGGAATTGATGAACGTAATTTCATCGAAAGTAATACAAATAAAGGTTTTTGAAACAGAAACAAACTTACCAATAGTCGCTGATATTACTAACTACGCAAAAGGTGTTTATTTTTTAAAAACAACGTTTAATAATGGTCGTATTATAACAAAAAAGATTATAAAATTATAATGTTTAAAAGGTAACTTTCGCTAATTTTATTTTTTCTAAAAAAAAATCAGGCACCTTTTCTTGCTTCATCTAATTTATTAAAATGGCGTGATATAAATCTGATAATATTATTCCAAAATCTTCAAAAAATCTTCAAAAGCCACATAATAAGGTTGGTTTTTAAATACAGGATTTTCCACACTTTCTGCATTTGCAATTCCTACGCCTGCAAACCAAACTTTAGCATTTTGTTTTTTTGCGTGGTTTTTAAAAGTTTCCATCCAAATTGCATCAAATTCATTTGGATTCTGAATATTATTAGTAACTTTTACCAAAACAAAAATGGTTGGTTCTCCTTTTTTAAACAAAACAAATTGCGGATGTCTTTTTAACTGACTATTAATAGCTTGAAATTCATAGCCCATTTTTTCGAGCTTCTCTCCTACTATATTCATCCCTAAATTATGCAATTCTTGTGCTGTTAAAACCTGCATTATTATTTTTTCTTGTTATGTTTATTGTAATTTTTATCTCCTCTAGTTTTTGGCTTTTTATATTTCTTAGCAATTTCTCTTCTATAAGAACCTCCTAAATTTACTTGACTATTCTTTTCGCTCTTTTCATGAAAAGCAGCTCCAGGAACATATTCTAATTTTGTTCTGTTTCTAGATTGCTCATGATCCTCTTTTGGGCGCTCATCTTCAGTAAGTAATTTAGAAATCTCTACTTCTTCTGGTAACTCCAAAACTGGAATTTCATAATCCATTAAAGCTTCAATTAATAGTTTAGATTCTTGCTCTTTTTCTGTAGATAATAAAATTGTTTTTCCAACTTTTTCTGCACGACCAGTTCTACCAATTCTATGCATATAGTTTTCAGGAAAATCTGGCGTATCAAAATTAATAACATGACTTACGTTATCAAAATCTAAACCACGAGCCATTACATCTGTTGCCAGTAAAATTCTGTTTTTACCTTCATCAAACTGCTTGATAGATCGTATTCTATAATTTTGCGTTTTGTTGGAATGTATTACACACATTTCATCATTAAAAACCTCTTCTAATTGCTTAAATAAATAATCTGCAGTTCTTTTAAAACCAACAAATATCAATACTTTGTGGTAAGTTTCTTTATCACTCAAAAGATGATGCAACAAATTTACTTTCGTAAAAAAGTTAGGAATATTGTAAGAAACTTGCTCAATATTATCCAATGGAGTTCCACTAACTGCTACAGAAATTTTTTCTGGATTTTTAAAAAAATCATCAATTAAAACATCTACATCTTCAGTCATAGTTGCAGAGAACAACACGTTTTGTCTTCTTTCTGGAAGAATCTCAAAAATGTTCATCAACTGAAATCTAAAACCTAAATCTAACATAACATCTACTTCATCAATCACCAATTTTTGGATTGATTTTAACTTCAAAGCATTGCTTAAACCCAAATCGTATAAACGTCCAGGAGTTGCTACAATTATATCTTGTCCTTGTAAAATTGCTTGTTTTTGAGTGTTGATATTGGCACCTCCATAAACACCTAAAACACGCACATTTATATATTTTGACAGTTTTTCTATCTCATCAACAACTTGTAAAACCAATTCACGAGTTGGTACTAAAACCAAAACTCTTGGGTGTAGCTGTTTAGAATATTTTAAATCGCGTAAAATTGGCAACATGTACGCAAAAGTTTTTCCTGTTCCTGTTTGCGCAATTCCTACAACATCTTTACCAGATCTAACCACAGAAAAAGCTTGCTCTTGAATGGGTGTTGGGTTTTCAAAACCCAAATCGTCAATAGCATATTGTAGTTGATTTGATAAATCTAAATCTTTAAAAGTCATTCTCTAAATTTTATGCAAAGATACGTAAAGTTTCAAGTTCAAGGTTTAAAGTTCGCGGTTCAAAGTTTAGCATTCAGAAACCTAATTTTATAAAGTATTTAGTAGTTTTGCAACTAGAAAATAATCCTATTTAATGATTACAGATACACACACCCATTTATACTCAGAGCAATTTAACGACGATAGAAATGACATGATTCAACGTGCAAAAGATGCAGGTGTTTCTCGTTTTTTTATTCCTGCAATCGATTCTACCTACACAGAAAGTATGCTTTCTTTGGAAAAAGAAAATCCTAATGATGTTTTTTTGATGATGGGTTTGCATCCAACATCTGTTAAAGAAAACTATTTAGAAGAATTGGCACATGTAAAAGAATGGATATCTAAAAAAGACTTTTATGCCATTGGCGAAATTGGCATCGATTTATATTGGGATAAAAGTTATTTACCTCAACAACAAGAAGCTTTTAGAACACAAATAAAATGGGCAAAAGAAAAAAAACTACCAATTGTAATTCATTGCAGGGATGCATTTGATGAGATTTTTGAAATCTTAGAAACTGAAAAAAGTTATGATTTAAGAGGGATTTTCCATTGTTTTACTGGAACTTTATCACAAGCAAAACAAGCCATTTCTTACAACATGAAATTAGGAATTGGTGGAGTTGCCACTTTTAAAAATGGCAAAATCGATCAGTTTTTAAATGAAATTGATATTAAACACATCGTTTTAGAAACAGATTCACCTTATTTAGCGCCAACACCTTTTAGAGGAAAAAGAAACGAATCTTCTTACATTACTAAAGTAATTGACAAATTGGTAGATATTTATAAGCTGTCTTTTGATGAAATTGCAAAAAT
>CAXBPL010000159.1:0-3789 GCA_963977615.1 uncultured Polaribacter sp.
TTTTTAATTAAAAAAGTGTGTATCTTAAACCTGCAAAGGCTCTAATACCTTGGTTGGAAGCATATACATAACTTGGGTCGAAAGCCAATTCTGGGTTTGCGTTAGTATCAATGCCAACATCAAAAGGATTGTTAGCATTATTAATGCTATTTGCAGCTGGTGTAAAATTTAGTAGATTTTTTACACCTCCATAAACTTCCCAACTATTGCTAAATTTTTTACTAAATTGAATGTTTTGAATGCTAAACCAAGGAGATTTTTCAGCTCTAACATCATTTTCTCCTAATAAAGGTAAACGCATTGGACCATACACATTTCCTGTATAATCGATTGCAAAATTATTCTCAAAACGATAGGAAATAGACCAAACTCCACTAAAACTTTCTGTTAATAATTGTTGAGTTTTTACATTGTTTTCTGTTACAGAAACTTCCATTAAAGTTGCACCAGCATTTATAGCTAGGCCATTTGTAAATAATAAATCTGCGTTTAAAGAAATTCCTTTTGAAACCGAAAAACCATCTAAATTTGCATAGATAATTTTACCAGGATCAGTTTCATAATCAGGTAAAATTCTGTTATTAAAATAGGTGTAAAAAGCACTTCCATCTAAAGTGATAAAAGCATTTTCTGTATTTATTTTTTTTACGTAATTTATGTTTGCATTCCAAGAAGTTTCTGGATCTAAATCACCATCAAATTCAACGTCTCTTGCACCAGTTAATGCTGCATGATCTTCTGTAAAAACGTTTGCAACTCTAAAACCATTTCCTGCACTTAGTCTAACAATATTAGAATTATCTTTAGAATTCCATTTGTAATTTACTCTTGGCGAAAATATATTTCCATGCAAACTATTATGATCCCATCTAACTCCTAAAAGTAATTTTTTTCTTTCAGTTATACTGATTTCATCTTGTGCAAAAACTCCTGGTAAATGAATTATTGATGGGCTGTTTTCTATACCATCATCACCTAAAGTAGCAAAAGTATTATCATCATAAAAAGTATATCTGTATGCTGCACCTAATAATACATCGTGATTTTTGCCCAATTGTTTGTTGTAAACCAGCTGACCAAAACCAATGATTTGTTCTGCATTATAAGAAGTTTCTCCATAAAAAGAATTTTGGTAATGTCCATTTGCACTAAATTGAAAACTTAAATTTTCTGTAGTTGGCAATTCGTAAGTTCCAAAAGTTTCCCAACGATTTGTGTAAATACTTTCGCCATAAATTTGATTTCCACCTCTAAATTCTCTTTCCCAATCTAATTCTCCTCCCCATCTATCTTCATACACATATCTCCCAGCAATTGTAAAAACCTTATTGCTTTTTCGTTTAATATTCACTTTGTTAAAAAGTGAAATTCTATTTTGTAGCGTTAAATCTGTAAAATTATCTCCATTATTATCAATTCTATTTTGAAAATTGAAATAATTGACACCTAAAAGTCCATCAATTTTATTGGATGCTTTATAACGTAAACCCACATCTAAATTTACTTCTCCCCAAGAACTTGCAAAAGTATCTGTGGTTAATTTTGGTGCGTTTGTAGGTTTTTTTGTGATGATATTTATGATGCCACCAACAGCTTCTGAGCCATATAAAGTAGATGCAGGTCCTTTTACAATTTCCACTCTTTCTATTAAAGCTTGTGGAATTCCTGTTAAACCATACACAGTGGAAAGTCCACTTACTATTGGCATTCCATCAATTAAAACAAATGTGTAAGGCCCTTCTAAACCATTAATGTGAATATCTCCAGTATTGCACACATTGCAATTTAGTTGAGGTCTAACTCCATTTACATTTTGTAAAGATTCAAAAATAGAAGGTGTAGGGTTTTTTCTAAAAAATGTTTCACTATACACTTCTACAGGAACAGGACTATTTGTTTTTGATACGGGTCTTAAGGTTCCAGAAATCACAATTTCATCTAGAGAATTATCATCTAATAAGGTAATATTTTGGAGGATGTTTTTATCGTTTATAAAATTAATTTTAATTGATTTTGTTTGATAACCAATACTGCTAACTATTAATGTATACGTATCTTTTGGTACATTTTTTAATTCATAAAAACCGTTTTCATTCGTTGAAGTTCCCATTTTTGTTTGCTTCAAATACACATTTGCATATGGAATTTCCTCTCCGTTTTTAGCGCTAATTTTTCCGCTAATTGTTTGTGCGAAATTTATGGTTGATAAAAATAAAAACCCAAATAATATAGTATATCTCATTTTAAAATTATTTATTTTTTTGACAAATGTAATTAAATTTTTAGACTTGTCTAAAAATATTTTTATATAAATAAAAAGTATATATTTGTCTTGTCAAAATAAAAAAATGTTTACACAAGCAGAAGAGAACTATTTAAAGGCGATTTATCATTTAGAGACAGATTCAAAAAAAGGAATCAGTACCAATGCTATTGCAAAAAGTTTGGAAACGAAAGCATCCTCTGTTACAGATATGGTTAAAAAATTATCTGATAAGAAAGTTGTTTTATATAAAAAATACCAAGGAGTTACCTTAACAGAATTAGGTTTAAAAACTGCTGCAAATATTGTTAGAAAACACAGACTTTGGGAGGTTTTTTTAGTGCAAAAATTAAATTTTTCTTGGGATGAAGTGCATGAAGTTGCAGAACAGTTAGAGCATATAAAGTCAGCTAAATTAATTAATCAATTAGATGTGCTTTTGGGATTTCCAAAATACGATCCTCATGGAGATCCAATTCCTGACAAAGATGGAAATTTAAGTAAAATTGATAAGATTTTATTATCAACTTTATTAAAAAACGAATCTGGTGTTTGTGTTGGTGTTGATGATTCCTCATCAGAATTTTTACAATTTTTAGATAAAAAAGGCATCACTTTAGGAAAACAAATAACAGTATTAGAAAAAGAAGATTTTGATGATTCTTTATCCATAGAAATTGATGGAAAAAAATTATCAATCTCAAATAAAATTGCCAATAATTTATACATAAAAAAGTTATGAGTACTTTCGATCAATTAGTAGAATACGCAAAAGAAAACCCAATTTGGGCTGCATTATATGCCTCACTTTTTACTTGGGGATTAACAGCTTTAGGAGCTGCATTAGTGTTCTTTTTTAAGAAATTAAACAGAGCAGTTTTAGATGGAATGCTAGGTTTTACTGGAGGAGTAATGGTTGCAGCAAGTTTTTGGAGTTTATTATCGCCTGCAATTGAAAACAGTCCTGGAGAAGGTTTTATAAAAGTATTACCAGCAGCAATTGGTTTTGGTTTGGGAGCTTTATCGCTTTTTGGAATGGATAAAATTTTACCACATTTACACATCAATTTCGAAAAAAATGAGGCAGAAGGAGTAAAAACAGAATTACACAGATCTACATTGTTGGTTTTGGCAATTACGTTACATAATATTCCTGAAGGTTTGGCTGTTGGTGTGCTTTTTGGAGCAGCATCCACATTGGTTGGGGTTGAGCAAACAGAAATGATTATTGCTGCAATTTCTTTAGCAATCGGAATTGGAATTCAGAATTTTCCTGAAGGTTTTGCAGTGGCAATGCCTTTAAGAAGACAAGGAGTTAGTAGGCTAAAAAGTTTTTGGTATGGACAATTATCTGCAGTTGTAGAGCCAGTTGCAGCAGTTTTAGGAGCTTTAGCAGTTTCATTTTTCACGCCAATTTTACCTTATGCTTTGGCATTTGCAGCTGGTGCAATGATTTTTGTGGTTGTTGAAGAGGTAATTCCAGAAACACAAAGAGATAAATATACAGATATTGCTACACTTGGTTT
>CAXBPL010000160.1:0-3783 GCA_963977615.1 uncultured Polaribacter sp.
AAAAACCTTGCAGGTTGTATATTGAAGTAAATTTTATAATTTCTCAGCTAAATATTTAGCAGTATAAGATTCTTTATTTTTTGCTAATGCTTCTGGAGTTCCTTGAAAAATAAGGTTTCCACCATTTTTACCACCTTCTAAACCTAAATCAATAATATAATCTGCACATTTAATGAGCTCTATATTATGTTCAATCACAATAATAGAATGTCCTTTTTTGATCAATTCATTAAAAGATTTCAGTAATTTTTGAATATCGTGAAAATGCAAACCTGTAGTGGGTTCATCAAAAATAAATAAGGCTTTGTCTTTTGTAACTCCTTTTACTAAAAAGGATGCAAGTTTTATACGTTGAGCTTCACCACCAGAAAGGGTAGAAGAAGACTGCCCCAAAGTAACATAACCCAAACCAACATCTTGCAAGGGTTTTAATTTTTTGGCGATTTTAGTCACTAAATTTTCAGAGAAAAAAGCGACTGCATCATCAATGGTTAAATTTAAAATATCGTCAATCGATTTTCCATCGAATTTTACTTCTAAAACTTCTTTTTTGAAACGTTTTCCATTACAAACATCACATTCCAAATGTACATCTGCCATAAATTGCATTTCAATGGTAACTTCTCCTTCACCTTTACAGGTTTCACAACGTCCACCTTCCACATTAAAAGAAAAATGTTTGGGTTTGTAATTTCTTACTTGTGATAATTTCTCATTCGAATATAAAGCACGAATATCATCATAAGCTTTTATATAGGTTACAGGATTGGATCGTGAAGAACGTCCAATTGGATTTTGATCTATAAATTCTACGTGTTTTATATTTTCAAAATTGCCTTTAATCTCTGTATGTTGACCGATTTTATCTCCATAACCATTCAGTTTTTTTTGCATTGATGGATATAAAATTTTCTTTACCAACGTACTTTTTCCTGAGCCAGAAACACCAGTAATAACCGTTAAAGAATCTAATGGAAATGTAACATCTACATTTTGTAAATTATGTTCTCTTGCACCAATAATCTGAATATTATTTTTTGATGTTCTACGTTTTGTAGGCACTTCAATTCTTAAATCATCATTTAAATATTTCGCAGTTAAAGAGTCAGATTTTAAAATTTCCTCGAAATTACCTTCAGCAACTACATGACCACCAAAAGTTCCTGCTTCTGGACCAATATCGATGATGTAATCAGCTTCTTTCATGATATCTTCATCATGTTCAACAACTACAACTGTGTTGCCTAAATCACGTAAATCTTTTAAAACACCAATTAAACGTTCTGTGTCTTTTGGATGCAAACCAATACTGGGTTCATCTAAAATATACATAGAACCCACTAATGAACTTCCTAAAGAAGTTGCCAAATTTATACGCTGACTTTCACCTCCAGAAAGTGTGTTTGAAGTTCTGTTGATGGTTAAATAATTTAAACCAACATCCGTTAAAAATTTTAAACGATTGTTAATTTCCATCATCAAACGTTTTGCTATTTTCTCATCATATTTATCTAATTTGATATTCTTGAAGAACACAGCCAATTCATCTAAAGGCAATGAAACCAAATCAGATATTGTCTTTTCGTTTATTTTTACATAATTGGTTTCTTGTCGTAAACGTTTGCCATGACACGTTGTACATTTTGTTTTTCCTCGATAACGTGATAACATTACTCGATTCTGAATTTTATAACTTTTTTCTTCTAAAGCTGCAAAAAAGTGATTGATTCCATTAAAATTCTTGTTCCCATTCCAAACTAATTCTTTTTGAGTATCTGTAAGTTGAAACCAAGGTTTGTGAATTGGAATATCAAAATTATAAGCTACTGAAATTAAATCTTCTTTATAATGAATGTAAGAAGGTGTTCTAAAAGGAAAAATGGCATCATCAAAAATAGATAAACCTGTATTTGGAATGACCAAATCTTCATCAATTCCGATTACATTTCCATAACCTTCGCAAGTTGGGCAAGCTCCATAAGGATTGTTAAAACTAAACAAATGAGTGTTTGGTTCTAAAAAAGTCATGCCATCTAAATCGAACTTATTACTAAATTCAGTCACTTTATTATCTGCCAAATTTTCGATAAAACAAATTCCTTTTCCTTCAAAAAATGCAGTTTGTATAGCATCTGCTAATCTGTTGTGAAAATCTTCATCGTTTTTGGTAACAACTCGATCTACAACTAAATATAATGGTTCGTTTTTAAAGTCTTTTTGTGGAAAATCTGCAATTCTATACACTTGATCATTCCATTTTAATCTTGCATAGCCTTGTTGTTCTAAAACTTGTAAAACTGTTTTTAGTTCTCTGTTTTCATCAATAGTAACAGGTGCAAATAATAAAAGTTTTGTTTTTTCTTCAAATTTCTGAACAAATTTTACCACATCAGAAACCGTATCTTTTTTTACTTCATTTCCAGAAATAGGAGAGAAGGTCTTTCCAATTCTGGCATATAATAATTTTATATAATCGTAAATTTCTGTTGATGTACCAACTGTAGATCTCGGATTTGTAGAATTTACCTTTTGCTCAATAGCAATTGCAGGTGCAATACCTTTTATATAATCTACTTTTGGTTTGTCTAATTTTCCCAAAAACTGACGAGCATAAGAAGATAAACTCTCTACATATCGTCTTTGACCCTCTGCATACAACGTATCAAAAGCAAGCGAAGATTTACCAGAACCAGAAAGCCCAGTAATTACAACGAGTTTATTTCTTGGAATTACAACATCAATATTTTTTAAATTGTGCAGTTTTGCACCTTTAATAATGATGTTTTCTTTAGGATTTATTGTGGAAATATCAGGCTTCATCTATCTAAAATATAAGGCATAAAAATACTACTATTTTAACGGATAGGAAAAAAAGTTTATGCTTCAATTTGTTAAAAAAGTTTGCTTACTTAAAAAATAATACTATATTTGAACACTTAATAATCACAAAATTAGACGCATATAGCTTAAAACTACTTTTAACATTATTCATATAATAATAGGAAAAAAGAACCACTAGTTCTTTTAAAAAGTAGTTATGGTGCAAAAAAACAAAATTTCAGATAGTACTTTAGTAAGCGAATACATTCAAGGTAGAGAGGCTTCTTTAAGTATATTAATTAACAGACATCAGCAAAGATTATTCAGCTTTATTTATAGTAAAGTGAAGGATAGAGATATTACAGAGGATGTTTTTCAAGACACTTTTATAAAAGTAATTAAAACCTTAAAAAAAGGAAATTATAACGAAGAAGGTAAGTTTTTGCCTTGGGTGATGAGAATTGCACACAATTTGGTCATTGATCATTTTAGAAAAACAAAAAGAATGCCCGCTTTTAGAACTACAGATGAATTCGATATTTTTTCTGTTTTAGGTGATGGAAACCTAAATGCCGAAAAACAATTGATACAAGAACAAATATTTTCTGATGTTAGAGAACTTGTAAACGAATTGCCAGAAGAACAAAAAGAAGTGTTGGTAATGCGTATGTACAAAGACATGAGTTTCAAGGAAATTAGCGAAAACACAGGTGTTAGCATTAATACTGCTTTAGGTAGAATGCGTTATGCATTGATAAATATGCGTAAATTAATAGATAAACATAAAATTATTTTGGTGAATTAACAATAAAGTAAAATATGCGTCGTTAATAGTTTATAACCAACAAATTAAACAGTTTATATGATGCAACTTTACTCAAAAAAGCCTTCTGAATTTCAGATGCAACCCAAAAAAGAAACAGTTCAATTTTTGATTAATTTTTCCAAATCGCTAACTATTGT
>CAXBPL010000161.1:0-3779 GCA_963977615.1 uncultured Polaribacter sp.
TCTTAAACTCTTCGTCTTCAGAAAAAATAATATCCTCTCCACGTCTTTGTGGAATTGAAACTGGTACAATTTCATCAGCAAACTTACCTTCGCTCCAAGCTTTTGCAGAACGCTCATAAGATTGTATAGCAAATGTATCTTGATCTTCTCTAGAAAAACCGTATTCAGTAGCACATTCATCTGCACAAACACCCATGGCAACATTCTCATAAGCATCTACCAAACCATCTCTTTGCATACCATCTTCCATTGTAATTGGTCCAAATTTAGATCCATTTCTTGCATGTTGATAATGAGGAATAGAACTCATGTTTTCCATACCACCAGCAACAACAATATCAGCATCACCTAAAGCAATGGTTTGAGCAGCTAGCATAATCGATTTCATACCAGAAGCACAAACTTTATTTACAGTTGTACAAGGCACAGTATTTGGAATGCCAGCATGAATTGCTGCTTGTCTTGCAGGCGCTTGTCCTAAACCAGCTGAAACTACATTCCCCATAAAAACTTCTTGAACTAAACTTGGATCTAAATTTATTTTACTTAATGCTCCTTTTATGGCAGTTGCTCCTAAAATTGTTGCAGGTATTGATGATAAACTACCCATAAAACTTCCAATAGGAGTTCTTGCTACAGATACAATTACTACGTCTTTCATGCGTGATATTTAAGTGTTATTTTAATTTTAATTCTGGTGCTAAATTAACCATTTTAAATCAAAAAGAAATCTTAAATACAAGTGTAATTTTTTGCGTTCGTATATTTGCACTAAGTTTGTGTAAATAACAAAATTTTTATGAGTGAATTTGTAAATAAAATATATAGAAACAATACGATTATCTACAAGGTAATTTTGTTTTTAATTACTACAGTTGCTATTGTGTATTTATTTCCAAAAGGAGGGCAGTTTAAGTATGATTTTAACAACGGGCAACTTTGGAAATATGATAATTTGTATGCAACATTCGATTTTGCGATTCAAAAAACGGATGAAGAAATTTCATTAGAAAAGAAAGAAATCAAATCGAACTCCAAACTCTATTTTAATTACAAAACAGATATTGTATCAAAAGTAAATGAAACTTTTAAAAACAGAATAGGAATTTTAAAAGTAGAGGATTCTTTATCTATTAGTGAAATAAATCGCCTTGAAGTAATTGGAGAAAGTATTATTAATAAAATATATAATTCAGGCTTTTTAGAAGTTGCAAGTGAAAATATAGTTGCTGAAAACAACCAAATCGTTGCTTTAAAGAAAGATAATGAAGTAGAAGATATTTCATTTAAAAACTTGTTAACTTCTAAAGATGTATTAAAAATTATTAAAATTAACTTAGGGAAAGAACCTTATAATTATGGGCAAAAATCGCTTTTAAATATATTAGCTGGTATTGTAAAACCAAATGTTACTTTCGATGAGATTTATACCAACAAAGTAATTGAAAACGAAATTGGTAAAATATCCTATACAAAAGGTAAAGTTACTGAAGGTGAATTGATAATTTTAAAAGGAGGTATTGTAGAAGGTAAAAAACTCGCTATTTTAAATTCCTTTAAAAGTGAATCAGCATCAAAAGTTTGGACAGATTCTAATTATAATTGGATTGTTTTTGGGTACACAATTTTGGTGTCACTTGCATTATTGATGTTATTGTTGTTTTTACACAAATACAGAATAGAAATTTTTGAAAACAATAATAAAGTAACGTTTATATTTTTTAATGTCTTTGCCATCATTTTTATTCAAACGCTTGTTATCAAATACAATGCAGACTATTTGTATGTGGTGCCCTTAAGTATATTACCAATTATTATCAAAGCATTTTTTGATGCCAGATTAGGATTATTTACCCATGTTTTAACAGTTTTGTTGTTAGGATATATTGTTCCTAATAGTTTCGAATTTATTTATCTTCATATTATTGCAGGTATTGTTACTATACTTACAGTTTCTGAATTATATAAAAGAGCTAATTTATTTATATCTGTTGCGCAGATTACAGGTATTTATATGATAACGTATTTTGCTTTCTCAATTATAAAAGAAGGGAATGCATCACAAATTAATTGGGATTATTTTATTCTATTTGCTATGAATGGTTTGTTATCCTTCTTGTCTATTATTTTAATTTACATGTATGAAAAAGTTTTCGGACTGGTTTCTGATGTTACACTTTTAGAGTTGTCTAACACAAATACAAAACTTTTAAGGGAGTTAAATGAAAAAGCACCAGGAACTTTTCAGCACTCTATGCAAGTAGCAAATTTAGCAGAAGCTGCAGCCAATGAAATAGGAGCAAACTCTATGTTAGTAAGAACAGGTGCTTTATATCATGATATTGGTAAAATGCTAAACCCCATGTATTTTATTGAGAATCAATCTACAGGTGTAAATCCTCATAACGATTTATCGCCTAGAGATAGTTCTAAAATAATAACGGATCATGTTATAAAAGGAGTAGAATTAGCCAAGAAATACAATTTACCAGATAGAATTATTGATTTTATAAGAACACATCATGGAACAAGTTCTACTTATTATTTTTATAAAAAGGAACAAGAGTTAAATTCAGATACAAGAGTAGATATTAAAAATTTTCAATATAAAGGGCCCATTCCGTTTTCTAAAGAAACGGCTATTTTAATGATGTGTGATACTGCTGAAGCTGCTTCAAAAAGTATTAAAAACCCTACAGCGCAGTCTATCAGTAATTTAATTGATAAAATTATTGATAAACAAATGGCAGACAATCAGTTTTTAAATTCAGATATCACTTTTAGGGAGATAAAAGTGATCAAAAAAGTAATCAAAAAAAAGCTGATGAATATCTATCATTTACGGGTTGAATATCCAGAATAAAAAAAATATAAAAAAAGTAAAAAACATCTTGGTAAATTGTAATTCTAATGTTACATTTGCACTCGCATTTAAACAAATGCAAATAAGTTCATAAAGTAGGAGAGGTGCCAGAGTGGTAATGGAGCAGATTGCTAATCTGTCGACGGGTAACTGTCGCCAGGGTTCGAGTCCCTGTCTCTCCGCAAATAATATATAAAGTAAAGAAATTAAATTGTTTTTTATTCGTAATTAATAATTTATTTTCGGGGTGTAGCGTAGCCCGGTCATCGCGCCTCGTTTGGGACGAGGAGGTCGCAGGTTCGAATCCTGCCACCCCGACACTGTTTTCGTAGAAACATAAAAACTACGGGCTCTTAGCTCAGCTGGATAGAGCACCTCCCTTCTAAGGAGGCGGTCGGAGGTTCGAATCCTCCAGGGCTCACTTAAAGCTTCATAGAAATGTGAGGCTTTTTTGTTGTTCTAAACTTTTGAACTTGATATAATATTTTAAAGAAAAACACACCCATAACAATAAAGCTAATATCATTAAGACTATAAGTACAAAGTTGTAAATCAAAAAAATATCTGCGATGTTTTCAAATGTTTATTTCGCTTTAAAACATCATTAAAATTTGAGACTTATAATTTGATAACCTTTTATGTTTTTTTTTTTTTTCTTTAGAACATTTTTCTGATAAAATAAGTTAGTATTTCTTTCAATAAACAACTAAATAAATTTTCATTTTTCCAAATATTCAAACTCGAAGTAATTTTATTTGCATCACAAAAAAACAAAAACAGCAATTTAAAAGCATCCCTTTTGTATGTACTTCATCAGCGCTTGTTCACTGTATTTCATTGATTTTATTACATGAAATAAGTTTTTTTTAAGAATAATTTAACTAAATTTGACTTGTAAAAAGAAATTTAAAAAATT
>CAXBPL010000162.1:0-3770 GCA_963977615.1 uncultured Polaribacter sp.
AAAACCTAAAGGCCTTGTGCTTTTAGGTTTTATTTTTTTATAATACTTTCATGTCCTCATCAATGAGATTGGCAATATATAAATAGAAAGAACTCTTTTTTAAAGGCTAAAATTTATTTTTGCTTGTCTATCATACATTACAATACTACCAGCCACAGAAACATTTAAGCTTAATTCCGATTTGAATTTTACTAAATGATGTGATTTTTCAATAGCTAATTTAGATAAACCATGATCTTCTGCTCCTAATAAATACACACAGCGTTTTGGGTGATTAAAAGTTTCTAATTGCACCGATTTTTCATCTAACTCTACACCTACTAACATTGCACCTTTTGGTAAATTATTAAAGAAATCATCGAAGTTTTTATAGTGAAAATAAGGCATTGCACCTGTTGCTTTATGTGTATCACAAGCTTGTTTTGCGTATCTATTGCCTATTGTAAAGATAAAACTTGCACCCATATTTTGTGCAGATCTCCAAAGAACACCTAAATTTTCAGGCGTTTTTCCATTCTGAATTCCTATTCCAAAAAAGCCTTGTTCTAAATTATTTACCATTTTCTTTCACCAACATTCGTTTAATCTCATTCAGCTTCATCAATGCTTCAATTGGGGTTAACGTATCAATATTAATTGTTAAAATTTCTTCACGAATATTTTCTAAAATTGGGTCATCTAACTGAAAAAAGCTGAGTTGCATATCTTCATGTTGCGATTGTTTTAAAACATCTTTAACTTCAGCGTTTTTGTTGTTTTTCTCTAACTGTTTTAGAATTTTATTAGCTCTATGAATCACCATATTTGGCATTCCAGCTAATTTTGCTACATGAATACCAAAACTATGATTTGAGCCACCAGAAACGAGCTTACGTAGAAAAATAATGTTGTCTTCCAACTCTTTTACAGACACATTAAAGTTTTTAATACGCTCAAAAGTTGAGGTCATTTCATTCAATTCGTGATAATGGGTTGCAAACAACGTTTTTGCTTTGGTTGGGTGTTCGTGAAGGAATTCTGAAATTGCCCAAGCAATCGAAATTCCATCATAAGTACTGGTTCCTCTACCAATTTCATCTAATAAAATTAAACTACGCTCAGAAACATTATTTAAAATCGATGCAGTTTCGTTCATTTCTACCATAAAAGTAGATTCGCCCATAGAAATGTTATCACTTGCACCAACTCTTGTAAAAATCTTATCAACAATCCCAATTTTTGCATTTTGAGCAGGTACATAACTTCCCATTTGCGCTAGTAAAACAATCAACGCAGTTTGTCTTAAAATGGCTGATTTACCAGACATATTGGGTCCAGTAATCATAATGATTTGTTGCTGATTTCTGTTTAAAACAACATCGTTTGCAATATAGGTTTGATCTATAGGAAGCTGTTTTTCAATTACTGGATGTCGTCCATTTTTGATTTCTAAATCAGTGCCTTCATCCATAATTGGACGTACATAATTGTTATCGATTGCCAACACAGAAAAAGCTAAAAGACAATCTATTTTTGCGATAATTTGCGCATTTTCTTGCACAACATCCACAAATTGAATAATGTATTGCAATAATTTAGAAAAAATTTCTTGTTCTATTTTGGCGATTTTCTCCTCTGCTCCAAGAATTTTCGTTTCGTATTCTTTAAGTTCTTCAGTAATGTAACGTTCTGCATTTACCAACGTTTGTTTTCTGATCCATTCTTGAGGAACTTTGTCTTTATGCGAATTTCTAACTTCAATATAATACCCAAAAACGTTATTGAATGAAATCTTTAAACTCGTAATTTCTGTTCTTTCTTTTTCACGATTTAGCATATCATCTAAATACTGTTTTCCAGAATTAGAAATGGTACGTAAATCATCTAATTCTTGGTGCACATTATTGGCAATTGCATTTCCTTTATTGATGTTTACAGGAGCTTCATCAAATAACGTTTCTGTAATTTTCTGGATTAAAACCTCACAAGTATGTAGTTGTTTTCCAAGTTCTTGAACTGTTGTATTATTGCTTTTTTCTGAGGCACTTTTTATCGGTAAAATGGCTTTTAACGAATCTTTTAACAACACAATTTCTCTTGGAGAAGCTTTGCCTGTGGCAACTTTAGAAATTAATCTTTCTAAGTCGGATATTTGTTTTAGTTGATAAGTTACAGTCTTAGAAAAATCATTAGAATTGATAAAGAATTTTACTAATTCGTGTCGATTTTGAATCTCTATAATATTTTTTAAAGGAAGAGCCAACCAACGTTTTAACAAACGACCACCCATAGGTGAAATCGTTTTATCAATAACATCTAAAAGCGTTACTGCATTTATAGAATTAGGATTGTAAAGCTCTAAATTTCTAACAGTAAACCTGTCCATCCAAACATAATTGTCTTCTGCAATTCTGCTAATCGATTGTATGTGTTTTAACTGATTGTGTTGCGTTTCTGATAAATAATACAACACAGCTCCAGCTGCAATAATGCCGTTTTTAACTTCGTGAATTCCAAAACCTTTTAAGCTTTTTACCTCAAAATGATTGTGTAAAGTTTCATTGGCATATTCCTTTTGAAAAACCCAATCATCTAAATAAAAGGTATAATATCTGTTTTCAAAAAGTTCTAAAAATTGTTGTTTGTACTGTTTTTGAACCAAAACTTCACTTGGAGAGAAATTTTGCAATAACTTATCTATATATTCTGCATTTCCTTGTGCTACTAAATATTCGCCTGTGGAAACATCTAGAAATGAAATTCCGAGTTGTTTTTTATCAAAATGAACAGCCGCTAAAAAGTTGTTCTTTTTGCTTTGTAAAACTTCGTCATTCAAAGAAACTCCAGGTGTAATTAATTCTGTAACACCACGTTTTACAATGGTTTTGGTCATTTTAGGATCTTCCAACTGATCGCAAATTGCCACACGCATTCCAGCTTTTACCAACTTTGGTAAATAGGTATTTAAAGAATGATGAGGAAAACCAGCCAAAGCAGTTTCAGAATCAGAACCTGCACCTCTTTTAGTTAATGTAATTCCTAAAACTCCAGCTGCTTTTTTGGCATCCTCTCCAAAAGTTTCGTAGAAATCTCCAACACGAAAAAGTAACATAGCATCAGGATATTTTTTCTTGATAGCATTGTATTGTTTCATTAAAGGAGTTACCTTTTTTACTTTTGATTTTGCCAAGTTTAGGATTTTTTCGATTAGTTTTGCGAAGATAAAAATTAGTAAGCAGTATTCAGTTGCAGTTTGCAGTGAACTTATTCACAAGATATGAGAAAATTAAAAAATAACGAGTTAGGTAGAATTTCTGTTGATGAATTTAAATCGACAAAAAAAACACCTTTAATAATCGTTTTAGATAATGTTAGAAGTTTAAACAATATTGGTTCTGTGTTCAGAACTTCGGATGCTTTTTTAATTGAGAAAATTTATTTGTGTGGCATTTGTGCAACTCCACCAAATAAAGACATTCATAAAACTGCTTTGGGTGCAACTGAATCTGTGGAATGGGAATATGTGGAAGATACATTAGAATTGGTTGAAAAACTAAAAGCTGAAAATGTTAAAGTTTTGGCTATTGAACAAGCTGAAAACTCTACAAAATTAGATACTTTTTATCCAGAAAAAGACACAAAATATGCAATTGTGATGGGAAATGAAGTAAAAGGAGTACAGCAAGATGTGGTAAATGCAAGTGATTTTTGTATTGAAATTCCGCAATTGGGAACCAAACATTCTTTGAATATTTCTGTAACGACTGGTGTTGTTATTTGGGATTTGTTTG
>CAXBPL010000163.1:0-3697 GCA_963977615.1 uncultured Polaribacter sp.
CCAACTTTTTTTGCACTTCTAGAGAAAATCAATAAGAAAACACTAACAAAAAAAGTTACGATTACCAAAGCTACACCAACTTTACCATAAACATCAATAATATTTATGGTTATAACGTTGTAAGCAAGTCTTATCATAGATGCTACAAAAGATATTAAAAATAAAAAATAAGCTATTTTTCTTTGCGCTAAAAGTGTAATGGAACCTAACAAACCGAAAATTGCATAAAGTCCATAGGCAAAAATTACCCAAACTGGTTTATCATTAATAAAATCTAATTGTATATCTGCAATTTCATTAATTACAAATTCTGGTACTAAATTTTCCCTGAACAGCACAATAATTCCTACTAAATACCATATAAAAGCAACTGCTCCAATGATCCAGTAATTCTTTTTAGGTTTTATTTTTGTCGTCATAAATTTTTATTTTTTTTAAAATTACTAAAAAAAATTGGATATCAATTAAATGTAAAGTATATTTGTCATTATATAAAATAAACTTGTCTAATTGTAAAATAAATAAAGATGTCAAAACAATCAATTTGTGAAAGAGAAAGAAGTTATTTATCAAAAATGAATAAATTCCAATTGGGGAATCAATTTAAGAAAGTAGGATATGGCATTGCTATTGCTGCATTTATTTTGATGATTGGTAGAAAATATATTGAAAACTCAGAATGGTTAAGACCAATTTTACACGGAGTTTTGCTTATTGGGTTGTTGGTGATTTCTTTATCAAAAGAAAAGTTAGAAGATGAATTTCTAGACAGTTTGCGTTCTCAATCTTATAGATTGGCTTTTATTATGGCAATTGTGTATTCTTTAGTGCAACCAGTAGTCAATTATGCAGTAGCAGTTTTGTTTAATCAAGATGACGAATTACAAGGTTTTAGTTATTTTCAAGTATTATTTTTTATGTTGATAGTACAATTAATGATGTTTGGACAACTAAAAAGAATGAATAGATAAGATGAAAAATACTTTAAAAGTTCAACGTGCAATTTTAGATTTAACGCAGGAAGATTTGGCTAAAAAAATCGGTGTTTCTCGTCAAACAATCAATTCTATTGAAAAAAACAGGTATGTTCCTTCTACAGTTTTGGCTTTAAAATTATCAGCCGTTTTTAATATTTCTGTAAATGATTTTTTTACTTTGGAAGATGAGGATTAGTTTTTAAGAACAAAAACTAAAAATAGATGTAAAAATCCGCAAAGAAATAATATTTATTCTTTGCGGATTTTATAAAATTATAATGCTTTTTTGGTTTGATATTACTCAGCAATATCAATATTAATTACAGCAGTTTTAAACAAGTTTGCTTTCGATTCAAAGAATTTATTTTCTAATTCTACAGCCTTTAATCTTGTTTCTATCAATTTAGATTCTCGATAATTTACCAAGAATAAAGAACTTTCTCCTAAGAAAAATTTACGCTCTTCAGCTTTTAATAGCGTTCCATAATCTTTTACAATACTGGCAATAAAATCGCTCTGAATTACAAAAGATTCTAATTCTTGTTGAATAGCATTTACTTTGTTTGTAATGACCACTTTTGTGGCTTCATTTTCTAATTCAGCATCTTGTAATTTTATTTTTGCCATTCTTAAATCGGCTCTTTCTTTTCTTAAAAAAATAGGCAGTTTAAAAGTGATTCCTGCTTTATAATTATCAACATTTAAAGAATTTGCTTGTCTTGGAGTTTCTGTTAAAAAATTATATTGAACATCTAATTGAGGTAATAAATTGTTTAATTTTAATTGTCTGTCTACATTTAAACTCTTTATTTTAAACTCTAAAGATTTAATTTTTGGATGATTTTCAATATCAAAATTAGCATTGTTAAACAAGGCAATATTAAAAGTAGTATCCACATTTGAAATAGTTGTAGTATCTGGAATAATATTGTCTTGTAATTCAACAGGAGTGTTATCATTCAACCATAAAAAATTGGATAACTCTAAAGAAGATTTTACCAATTTAATTCGTGCTTTTTCTAAATTTAATCTTCTATCTTTTAGGGTGATGCCAGCTTCTAAAGTGTCTATAGAGGGTTTGTCTCCAGCTAAAAAAGCTCTTTTTGTAACATCAAAACGAATTACGGCATTTTCTAAAAATGAATCGTAAATTATTTTTTCATTAAAGGTTTTTAACCAATCGAAATAAGATAAAGAAGCCTCATATAAAATTTCGTTTACCAAAATTTGCTGGTCTTCTCTTGCTTGGTTTAGGAAAAATTTAGCTTGTTTTAAAGAAGCCATTCTTTTGTTAATCAATAAACCTTTTAATAAAGATGCAGAGATACCAGCAGCATATAAACCATCTGTTGGCACACTATTTTCAGGATTTAAAAAAAGGCCATCATTGTTTTCGAAATTGGCTTTAAATTCTAAACCATAATAGGTAGGTATTTTAAAAGCGCCATTTAATTTATTGTAATATTCTTTTTCTTTGAATTGCTTTTTATCAAAATCTACCTCAATTTTTGGGTCGAATGCACCTCTTGCTTTTAACAATTTAGCTTCACTATCATTAATCACTAAATTTGCTTGTTTAACAATTGGGTGATACGTTTTTACATACCCCAAATATTCTGACAATGTCATAATAGACGACACTTTTTCTTGCGAAAAAAGTTGGGTACACATCAATAAAAATAATATAAAAATGTTTTTTTTTATCATTTTAAATACTTAAAAATCGATTGATATTTTATTTCTTTTTTGAATCTGATGTTCCTTTCGAATTTCCTTCAGGTTGATAATAATTAGGAGGAAAACTGTTTAACTGTCTCCATAGTTCATACCAAATTTGCACATCTTCTAGCAATGCAATTGTTTTTGCACCAGAACCAGCTCTTATTCCTTCTGGCCAATCATGATCATTTTCATCAGGAGCTAATAAAATTCTGTATTTTCCATTACTACTAATAAAACGATCTATAGCAACAACTTTTGCTCCATAAGTTCCATAAGAAACATTAGGCCAACCACTAAAAACAATTGCTGGCCAACCATCAAATTGAACACGAACTTCTTCTCCAATATGTAATAATGGCAAATCTATAGGTCTTACAAAAGTTTCTACAGCTAAATCTACTTGCGCTGGCATTATGCTAACCAATTGCTCACCTTCTTTAAAAGTTTCTCCAATACCACCTTTTAAAGCTTTATTGATGTAGCCATTTTGTGGAGCTGTTACAAATAATAAACTATTTCTAATCTTATAATTACTATTGCTGTTTTCTAATTTAGAAACTTCAACTTGCGCATTTAAACCACTAGATTCTGCTGTAAATTGATCACTTTGTGCTTTCGATATTTTATCTGCATAGGTTGCATTTACTCTAGATATTTCTGCTTTTGCGTTTAAAATTTCGTTTTTTGAAGCTAATAAATTATTTTCTTGTTCTATTAATTTAGCTTGTGTTTCTTGTAATTTCAGGCGTTTTTCTTCAACATCTTTTACAGCCATAATACCTTCGTTTTGCAACATGTCAATTCGATTAAATTGACTTTCGGCTATTTTAATGTTGGTTTTGGCAGCTTCAAATTTTATGCTATCGCTTTTTACTTTCAATTTAGATTGTAAAAGTTTGTTTCTTGCAATCTCTAATTTTAATGCTCTATCTTGTTTTAAGGCAGTAATTTGTCTTCCTAAAGCACTTACTTTAAATTTATAATTATCAACAGAAGAT
>CAXBPL010000164.1:0-3611 GCA_963977615.1 uncultured Polaribacter sp.
TCTAAAATTCACAAAAATGTATACCCATAAAAAAAGTCTTTTAAAAACGTATAGTTCGCTTTTTATTGTTTGTTTACTTACCTTGAGTAGTTGCAAAAATGAAAAATCAGCAACAAATTCATCCGAAGAAAAAAAAGAAAAAATAGCTGTAAAAACTCCTGAAAATATGATTTGGGTAGCAGGAAAAACATTTTTACAAGGTGCAAAAGAAACTGATAAATATGCAATGCCAAGAGAAAAACCTGCGCACGAAGTTACTGTAGATGGTTTTTTTATGGATGTTACAGAAGTTACCAATAAACAATTTAAAGAGTTTGTTGCAGCTACAAAATATATTACTGTTGCTGAGCGCAAAATTGATTGGGAAGAAATGAAAGCGCAATTACCTTCAGATACTCCAAAACCTCACGATTCGATTTTACAACCTGGAAGTTTAATTTTTAATAAAAAAGTAAACGCTGTTGTAAACATGGAAAATTATGCACAATGGTGGACGTGGAAAATTGGTGCAGATTGGAAACATCCTGAAGGACCAGAATCTAATATTGAAGGCAAAGATGATTTTCCTGTGGTACATATTGCTTTAGAGGATGCTTTGGCATATTGCAAATGGGCTAACAGACGTTTACCAACTGAAGCTGAATGGGAAGCTGCTGCTCAAGGAAAAAATACAGATGCCATTTTTACTTGGGGAAATGATAAAACTATTTTAGATGCAAATGCAAATACTTGGCAAGGAACTTTCCCTTCAAAAAACGAATCTGTAGATGGTTTTGAATTTATATCTCCAGTGAAATCTTACCCAGCAAATAGCATTGGTTTGTTTGATATGGCTGGAAATGTTTGGGAAATTACAAGCGATTTATTCAACGTAAACCATTACAAAGAAATTGATATTTCTAAACCAATCATAAATCCAAAAGGTGCTAGTAAATCTTACAGCCCAAGCAATCCTTATCAAGTTGAACATGTTATGAAAGGTGGTTCTTTTTTATGCCACGAATCGTATTGTGCTAGTTTTAGAATCTCAGCAAAAATGGGAGTTGCTATAGATTCAGGTTCAGACCATGTTGGTTTTAGAACAGTTGCCACTCCAGAAATGTTAGCTTCAGAATAAAATATTTTATGAAAAATTATTTAAAAAAATTATTCTTATTTGTCTTATTTTTATGTGCAAATCAAGCTGTATTTGCACAATTAACAGGTACAATTTTAGACAAAGAAGATGATACCCCTCTTGAATACGCAACAGTTGCTTTGTATTCTCAATCTCCAAAAACCTTAATTACTGGAGTTATCACGAATCAAAATGGTGTTTTTTCTTTTGATAAATTAAAATCTGGGACGTATTTAATAGAAATTTCATTTATTGGTTATCAGCCTAAAAAAATAGAGAATATTGTGTTTTCTGGGAAGGAAAAAAATCTTGGAAATTTACAATTATCTTTAGGAAATTCTTTGAATGAAGTTGTAATTAAAGGTGAAAGAGCTGCTGTTGTTAGTAAAATTGATAAGCAAGTTTTTGATGCTACCAATTTTCAAAACAGTCAAGGAGGCACAGCAACAGATGTTATTAAAAACCTACCTTCTGTATCTGTAAACGGAACTGGAGATATTTCTGTAAGAGGAACCACTGGGTTTATCATTTTATTAAATGGAAAACCTGTGCAAGGAAATCCTGCAACAATTCTGAGTCAATTACCAGCAAATTCTATTGATAAAGTGGAAGTTATTACTGCTCCATCAGCAAAATACGATCCTGAAGGAAAAGCTGGAATTTTAAATATTTTCACCAAAAAAGGTGCTTTAAATGGAACTTTTACGCAAATAAATACACGAATTGGAGCTCCATCAATTGAAGGTTACAACAATTCTGAAAGCGCAAAACGTTATGGAATTGATGCAACTTATAATTACATAAAAGACAAATGGAATTTTTCTTTAGGAGCAAGCTACCAAAGAAATGATATTTCTGGACGAAGAGAAGGTGATGTTTTTACGATTATTAATGATGTAAAAACAAGTTTTCCTTCTGATGGAGAGCGTTCTTTTGATGAAGAAAACTATAGTGGAAACATCAATTTAGATTATACTCCAAATAAAAACAACGAATTTTCTGTTGGATTTTTTGCAGGAAAAAGAAGTAAAGACAGAAGAGCAGATATTCTTTATTTTGATAATAATGCTGTTGAACCTGCAGATAGTAATAATCGATTATATACGTTTCAATATTTTAATGAAAATCTACGAATTAGATCAAGCGATTTTGCTTTAGGAAGTTTTGATTATGCTCATAAATTTGCAGATGATTCAAAATTATCAACTTCATTTTTATATGAATATACTCTTTTGGGTGGCCCAACAACCAACAGAAATTTAGGTTTTCCTGATACTTCTCAAATTCTTCAAGATGAATATAACACTAATGATAATCCACTTTTTGGAACATTGTTTAGGGTTGATTATGAGTTCGCAGATTTTGCTTTTGGGAAATTAGAAACTGGGTATCAATACCGTTTTTTAGATCATGAAGGCGATTTTTTATACACAAGAAGAAATAACACCACAGGTATTTTTGAAACAGTTCCTGAATTTACTAGCCAAATAGATCTGAAAAGAACCTTACATTCTGGATATGTAAATGTATCAAACAAAAAAGAAAAATGGGAATATGTTGCTGGACTTCGTTTGGAAAAAATGGATAGAGAATTAACTTTGCAAGGTGCAAACCAAACAACTCCTGAAGTCATAAATTATGATTATCTGCAATTATTTCCTTCTGCAACTGTTGCCTACACTCTAGAAAATAAAGCGATTATAAAAGCAGCTTACAGTAAAAGAGTTCAAAGAACAACTACCTTTAAAATGAATCCTTTTCGTGAAAGAGAGCATTCTGAAACCTTGGAACAAGGAGATAAAAATTTGTTACCAGAATTTGTAGATTTGGTTGAAATCGGGATTTCAAAACGCTATAAAAAAGGGAATTCAGTATATGCAACTGCGTATTTTAGAAACGTAAAAAACTTGGTAAATAGAGTCAATAAAATTTTTAATGATACTATTTTAGACAGAATTTACACCAATGTTGGTACAGGTAGATCTTTAGGTTTAGAAGTAGGAGCCCAATTAAAACCAACAGAAAAATGGAGTAATTTTATTGGCGTAAATATTTTTAATTTAGATATTAATGGCGCTTTTTCGTATGAGGAAAATGGAACTACTTTTACAGAGCCAATTGACAATAATTCAACACAATATTCCATTAATTTAAATTCTACTTATCAATTTAACACAACTGCTTCTTTGCAATTTACACTGAATTATTTATCTGAAAGAGTTACTGCCCAAGGAAAAGATTCAAGATTTTATTCCCCTAATTTAACTTTTAGAAAAACATTTTTAGAGGATAGATTAGCAGCCACTTTACAATGGCAAAATATTGATATGGGCTTGTTAAGCAGCAATGAACAAAGAATAACAACTTCACAACAAGGTTCGTTTTTTACAACCACAAATTATGTTTATGAAGTTGATATGGTCAGTTTAAATTTATCCTATAATTTTAATTCTAACAAAAATAAATCGAAATTTATTAAAAGTGAATTTGGTGC
>CAXBPL010000165.1:0-3583 GCA_963977615.1 uncultured Polaribacter sp.
TTTTTCCACTTTTTTATTTGTGATGAAAATAAACGTTAGTACTTTTGCCCAAACCTAAAGTAACCATGCACAATACTAAATACGTTTTTGTAACAGGAGGCGTAACTTCATCACTTGGAAAAGGAATTATAGCAGCATCTTTAGCAAAATTATTGCAAGAAAGAGGCTTTTCTGTCACCATTCAAAAATTAGATCCATACATAAATATAGATCCAGGAACACTAAATCCTTACGAACATGGAGAATGTTATGTAACAGATGATGGTGCAGAGACCGATTTAGATCTTGGGCATTATGAACGTTATTTAAACATCCCAACTTCTCAAGCTAATAATGTTACCACTGGTAGAATTTACCAATCTGTAATAGATAAAGAGCGAAAAGGAGAATTTTTAGGAAAAACTGTTCAAGTTATTCCTCATATTACTGATGAAATAAAACACAGAATTCAAATTTTAGGAGAAACTGGCGATTATGATATTGTAATTACAGAAATTGGTGGAACTGTTGGTGACATCGAATCTTTACCTTATATAGAATCTGTTCGTCAACTTTTATGGGAAAAAGGCGAAGAAAATGCCATTGTTATTCATTTAACATTAGTGCCTTTTTTAGCAGCTGCAGGAGAATTGAAAACAAAGCCTACACAACATTCCGTAAAAATGCTGATGCAAAGTGGTGTGAGTCCAGATATTTTAGTGTGTAGAACTGAGCACGAGATTTCTGATGACATCAAAAGAAAACTAGCATTATTTTGTAATGTGAAGCAAGAAGATGTGATCCAATCTATTGATGCAGAAACTATTTATGATGTGCCTAACTTAATGTTAGCGCAAAATTTAGATACTGTAGTTTTAAATAAATTGAAACTTTCTTCTAAAGGCGAACCTGAATTAAAAGTTTGGAATAATTTTTTAAGAAAACATAAAAACCCAACATCCGAAGTTGAAATTGGATTGATTGGAAAATATATTGAATTACAAGATTCTTATAAATCAATTACAGAAGCTTTTATTCATGCAGGTTCATCTCATGAAACAAAAGTAAAAGTACGTTGGATACATTCTGAAAGTTTATCTTCTAAAACTATCGATAAAAAACTACAAGGTTTAAACGGAATTTTAGTGGCTCCTGGTTTTGGAGATCGTGGAATTGAAGGAAAAATACAAGCTGTAAAATATGCACGTGAAAACAATATTCCTTTCTTCGGAATTTGTTTAGGAATGCAAATGGCTGTGATTGAATTTGCAAGAAACGTGTTGAATTTAGAAAACGCAAGTTCTAGCGAAATGAACAAAAGTACCAAACATCCTGTGATCAATTTAATGGAAAGCCAAGAAAATGTAACCAATAAAGGTGGTACAATGCGTTTAGGAGCTTGGGATTGTGAACTTAAAAAAGATTCTAAAGTTTATGAAGCTTATAAATCTGAGTTAATTAGTGAAAGACACAGACACAGATATGAGTTTAACAACGATTATTTAGCACAAATGGAAGAAGCTGGTTTAAAAGCAACAGGAATCAACCCAAAAACTGGTTTGGTAGAAGTTGTGGAACTAGAAAATCATCCTTGGTTTGTAGGTGTTCAATATCATCCTGAATATAAAAGTACGGTTTTAAAACCTCATCCTTTATTTGTAGACTTTATAAAAGCGGCTTTAAAACAGTCTAAAAAATAATATTTAGTCGTCTATTTAAGCGCAATCGAGAATTACATAACCTTTCGACTGCGCTCAAGGAGACAATCGAAACTAAAACATTTATCCTAAATTTAGTTCAGGAAGTTCAGCAGAAGAAAAACGGAACACAATTTGAACTATTAAGGATTCAACAATAACCGTAGAAAAATCAATTAAAATATAGTAGGTTTTGCTACATTTGTCGCTTTTTTAACAAAAGATTTTCTGGCGTTAATGACAAACTGACATTTAATTTTACACATGGAACAAAAAAAATTCGATTATAATTCTTTTATTGGAATGATTCTTCTTGCAGGAATTGCATTATGGTATTTTAACTCCAATCCACCAAAAGATATTCAGGAAAAAGAATCTATAGAAGTTGTAGAATCTTCAATTGATAACAACACTAACGTTAAAGATGTTGCTCCTTATTTTGAAAACGATTCAATAAAACAAATTGCGCTTCAAAATCAATTAGGTGCTTTTGCACAAAGTGCAATTACTGGTGCTGAAGGAACTTCTGTAATAGAAAACAACTTAGTAAAATTAACTATTTCTAATAAAGGTGGGCAAATTGTAAAGGCGTTAATCAAAAATTACAAAACCTACGATTCGCTTCCTTTATATATGATAAAAGACAATAACGCGTCTTTTAACATCAATTTTGGAACTACAGACAACCGAATTTTAAATACAAAAGATTTATTTTTTGAGCCGAACTTAACTAAAAGTGGAGAAAACACTGTTTTATCTATGAAGTTAAAAGTTTCTGATTCACAGTTTTTAGAATATAGATATGAAATTAAGCCAAAGAAATATTTGGTTGATTTTTCTGTTCGTTCACAAGGTTTAAGCAATGTTATCAACTCTTCTAACCCAATCAATTTAGACTGGTCTTTAAGAGGATACAGACATGAAAAGAGCATCAAAACTGAAAATAGTATGTATTCTTACTACTATTATAAAACTGAAGATGATGTAGATTATTTAAACGCTGGAAATACAGAAGTTATAAACGATGTAGATTGGGTTGCTTACAAACAACACTTTTTTACGAGTAATTTATTAACAGATACTCCTTTTGATAATGCAACTATAACCTCTACAGATTTAGTTGAAAACGAAGAAATAGATACTGTTTTTACCAAAAAATACGAACTTAAAACACCTTTAGCATTAACTGCTGGCGAATTAAATTATAACATGAAATGGTTCTATGGACCAAGTGATTATAATTTATTAAGTAGCGAACAATATGAAGGTACAGATTTAGACGAAATTGCAGATTTAGGTTGGGGAATTTTTGGTTTCTTAAACAGAACTATTTTTTATCCTGTATTTAATTTCTTACAAGGCTTTTTAGGCAACTATGGTTTAATCATTATTTTAATGACGATTGTAGTTCGTATTATCATGTCGCCTTTAGTATATAAATCTTATTTATCAAGTGCAAAAATGAAGGTAATAAGACCTGAATTAACTGCCTTGAATGAGAAATATCCTGGAAAAGAAAACGCTATGAAGCGTCAGCAAGAAACCATGGCCATTCAGCGAAAAGCTGGAGTTAGTATGCTTTCTGGTTGTATTCCTGCCTTATTACAAATGCCAGTATTCTTTGCGTTGTTTAAGTTTTTTCCAACAAATTTAGCCTTAAGACAAGAAAGCTTTTTGTGGGCACCAGATTTATCTTCTTACGATACTATTTTTAACTTACCATTCACCATTCCTTTTTATGGAGATCACGTAAGTTTATTTCCAATATTGGCTTCTGTAGCGATTTTCTTTTACATGAAAATGAACCAAAGTCAGCAAGCAAATATGCAAGCACCAACGCAAGAAGGTATGCCAGATATGAGCAAAATGATGAAGTATATGATTTACTTCTCTCCTATTATGATGTT
>CAXBPL010000166.1:0-3582 GCA_963977615.1 uncultured Polaribacter sp.
TTTCTGCCCATTCAACATTAAATATGCTTTTAAAAACGGATTGATATCTCCATTCATTACATTATCTACATTTCCTGTTTCATGCCCAGTTCTAACATCTTTTACTAATTTATAAGGATGCATTACATAATTTCTTATTTGACTTCCCCATTCGTTTTTTAGCTTGCCAGACTCAATTTCATCTCTTGCTGCTTGCTGTTTTTGCAATTCAATTTCATACAATTGCGATTTTAGCATTTTCATAGCAGTTGCTCTATTATCATGCTGAGAGCGTGAGTTTGAACAAGAAATCTGAATTCCAGAAGGTTTATGTGTTAGTTGAACTTTCGTCTCTACTTTGTTAACATTTTGTCCTCCAGCACCACTTGAACGTGCAGTAACAATTTCTACATCAGCAGGATTTATATCAATTTCAATAGAATCATCTGCAACAGGAAAAACGTATACAGAACCAAAAGTGGTGTGGCGTTTTCCATTGGAATCGAAAGGTGACATTCTAACCAATCTATGCACACCATTTTCTCCTTTTAACCAACCAAAAGCATAATCGCCTTCAATTTCTATGGTAATTGTTTTTATCCCAACAACATCACCAGCTTGATAATTGAGCGTTTTTAGTTTAAAACCTTGCTTTTCTGCCCACATTGTGTACATTCTAGAAAGCATTTCTACCCAATCGCAACTTTCTGTTCCTCCAGCTCCAGCAGTAATTTGTATGGTTGCAGAAAGTGAATCTCCTTCCTCTGAAAGCATATTTTTAAACTCAATATCTTCTAAAAACGTACTAGTTTTTTCATATTGATTTTTTACATCTTCTTCTTCAGCTTCATCCTCTTTATAAAAATCGTAAAACACATTTAAATCTTCATTTAAACGAATTATTTGATTGTAATCTTCTACCCATTTCTTTTTAAAACGGAGTTCTTTCATAAACAATTCAGCAGCTTTTGGGTCGTTCCAAAAATTAGGATCTACCGTTTTTTCTTCTTCATTAGCTATTTCTATGAGTTTTTTATCGATTTCTAAATAATCTTTTAATTTCTCAATTCTAGCAGCAATATCTTTAAGTTGGTCTTGTGTAATCATACAAGAACAAAAATAAATGATTTTTTAGGATTTCAAGTTTTTAAAGTTGATAGTTATTTTATAGATTTATAGAAAATATTCAAACCATGAAAAAATCAATACTTTTTTTACTTTTTATTGCATGTAGTTTCAATAGTTTTTCTCAATTTTTTGAAGAAAAAACGGGTAAAAAATTGCAAGAAGGCATTACAAAATATGAGGGCTACATTCCTTTTTACTATGATGAAAAGAAAGACAAGGTATTTTTACAAATAGAGAATTTAGATTCGGAATTTTTATATGTAAATGCACTTTCTCAAGGAATTGGTTCTAATGATATTGGTTTGGATAGAGGACAATTGGGAGGTGGAGTAGTCGTCTTTTTTAAAAAAGCGGGTAATAAAATCTTAATGATTCAGCCAAATCAAGATTTTAGAGCCATTACAGATAATGAAGAAGAAAAAAACTCGGTAAAAGAAGCATTTGCAAAATCGGTTTTGCATGGTTTTGTTATCAACCAAGAAAAAAACGGCGTTTATTTAGTAGATGCTACAGATTTTTTAATGAGAGATGCACATGGAGTTGCAACTTCGTTAGCAAGAAGTAATCAAGGGAATTATAGTTTGGATAAAAGTAAATCGGCTTTTTATTTAGAGCGTACAAAAGCGTTTCCAAAAAACGTTGAATTCGATTTAATGCTAACTTTTAAAGGAACTCCAAAAGGATATAATATTAGAAGTGTAACTCCAGATGCGAGTTTGGTAACTGTGCATCAACATCATTCTTTTGTAGAATTGCCAGACAATAAATACAAAACTAGAAAATACGATCCAAGAGCTGGTTCTTGGCAAATGAGCTATTTAGATTATTCGTCTCCTGTAAACGAATCGATTACAAAACGCTTTATTTACAGACACAGATTAGAAAAGAAAAATCCGAATGCTGCAATTTCTGAAGCAGTTGAACCTATAATTTATTATCTAGATAGAGGAACTCCTGAACCTGTAAGAAGTGCGCTTTTAGATGGTGGACGTTGGTGGAATCAAGCTTTTGAAGCTGCTGGATATAAAGATGCTTTTCAGTTTAAAATGTTGCCTGAAGGAGCAGATATGTTAGATGTTCGCTATAATGTTGTGCAATGGGTGCATAGATCTACAAGAGGTTGGAGTTATGGTTCTAATATTTCTGATCCAAGAACTGGAGAGATTTTAAAAGGACATGTAAGTTTAGGAAGTTTGCGAATTCGTCAAGATTTTTTAATTGCACAAGCTTTGCAAGCACCTTATAAGAATAATACAGTTGATGATGATTTTGCTATGCAAATGGCAATTGCAAGAATCAGACAATTAGCAGCACATGAAATCGGACATACTTTAGGATTCAGTCATAACTTTGCAGCAAGTACAAATGGACGAACTTCTGTGATGGATTATCCACATCCAAAATTCACCTTAAAAAATGGTAAAATTGATTTTTCTGATGCTTATGACACTAAAATTGGTGCTTGGGATAAAGTAATTGTAAACTACTCTTATCAAGATTTTGCTGATGATAAAAATGAAGAATCAGCCTTAAAAGACATTTTAGAAAATGCGTATGAAAGTGGTTTAAAATATTTGTCTGATGCAGATGCAAGACCTAGAGGAAGTGCAAGTGCAACAGCACATTTATGGGATAATGGAGATACTATTTACGATGAATTAATCAATCTTTTAAAGATAAGAAAAACTGCCATTGCTAATTTTTCTTTGGATAATATAAAAACTGGCGAACCTTATTCTGTGTTGGAAGATGTTTTTGTACCTCTTTATTTTTTACATCGTTTTCAAACAGAAGCAACTGTAAAATTAATTGGTGGTTTAGAATATAGTTATGCTGTAAAAGGAGGGAATCAGAAAGTAGTGGAAAGAGTTTCTGGAGATACAGAACTAAAAGCTTTAGCTGCAGTTATAAAAACCATTTCTGTTGATGAAATTGCAATTCCAAAAGAAAAATTGGCGCTTTTTCCTCCAAGAGCTTATGGCTATAACAGAACTCGCGAATCTTTTAATAGCAAATTAGGAGTTGCTTTTGATGCTTTTTCTGCTGTAGAAACCACTTCAGAAATGACGTTAGATTTATTATTACATCCACAGAGAATGTCTAGACTTATTGCTCATAAAAGTTTGGACGATTCGCAATTAGGATTTCATGAATTACTTGATATTTTAATACAGAATACAATTAAAGTTAATCATAAAGATACGTATTACCAAGAGTTGCAAAATGTTGTAAATAGTCAGTTTTTGGAAGCATTAATGTATTTATCAACCTATAAAAATCAGTACCAACAAGTAAACGCAATTGCCATGTTTAAGCTAGAGGAAGTTAAAAAAATCCTTGAAGGTAAAAATGCAAATGGCGTTCAAAAAATATATGATGCAGCTATGGTAAAAATGATTGATGGGTTTTTAAAAAATCCAACGACTTTTAAAAAATCGTCAGCTCCACAAATTCCAGATGGTTCTCCAATTGGGA
>CAXBPL010000167.1:0-3522 GCA_963977615.1 uncultured Polaribacter sp.
CAAAAACAGTTTTTAATAGTTGTAATTTAGAGGAAGTAGATTTTACAGAATCGATGTTGCAAAATGCTGTTTTTGAAAATTGCGATTTAAAAAAGACAATTTTCGACAGAACGAATCTTGAAAAAGTAGATTTTAAAACAGCTTTTAATTTAGACATAAATCCTCAAGAAAATAAATTAAATGGCGCAAAATTCAGTAAACAAAACGTGGTAGGTTTAGTATCAATTTATAAAGTAATAGTTGAATGAGAAATAAAATTTTGGCTCTTTTAGTAGGTTTAATGACTGTTTTTTCTTGTGACGATAGCAGCACTTCTGAAACTGTATTTTTGCATTCATTACAAAATAATAAAATTGAAAAAATTTCATTTGATAAAATCAAAAACGAAGCTTTTATTGAATATAACTATACCAGTGATAAAGATGCTATCAAAAATATATTTTTGAAATATGATCAAAATAAAAACGTTTTAATAGCTGATTTAGATACTTTTTTAGTTACAAATAAAAGTTTTAAAACTAAAAAAGTTAATTTTGGAATGTATCAGAGTAAAGAAATTAAAAGTCATAACACAACATTCGTTTTTAATGAAGATTATGGTCTTTTTGCAACTTTTGGTTATGGAGCAAATTTTCTGTTTTTAAAAGATTCAACTTCAGCAAATCAAAGAGAAATAATTTATAAACAACTTTTTCTAAATTTAAATAAAATTAATGTTGAGTAAGATTTTCCCTTTTTGGGAAATGTCTAAAAGACAAAAAGGCTAATGAGTAAAGAAATCGAAGACAAGTTAGAGAAAATACCAATCATAAATGTGTTGGTGAAATTCGGGAAAAAAGTAAAAATTCCTGGGTTAGAAGGTATGTCTTTATACGATCTTTTAGAAATGTACATTATTGGTATTGTAGAAGGTGCTTTAACTACAAGAGCAGGAGGAATTGCCTATAGTTTTTTTATGGCGATTTTTCCATTTTTACTTTTTGTATTAACATTAATTCCGTTTTTACCTTTTGATGGTGCTCAAGAAGGTTTATTATCTATAATTAGTGATGTTTTGCCACCAAGAACTTTTGATGCTGTAGATTCTGTTTTGGTAGATATTATTAAAAATCAATATGGAGGTTTATTGTCTTTCGGTTTTATTGGTTCTATATTTTTAATGACAAATGGTGTAAATGCCATTTTTGGTGGTTTTGAATATTCGTATCACGTAAAAGAAATTAGAAACGTATTTAGAGCCTATTTTATAGCCATGTATGTTTCTGTAATTATTGTAGTTTTTTTATTGATAACAGTGGCAATTATCATTTTTTTCGAACTTATTTTAAAAGATCATGTAACCTTAGGTTGGTTAGATGATAACCTTATTTGGATTCAAATTGTACGTGGTTTTATTTTCCTTACCATGATTTTTGTAACAGTTTCTATGCTCTATCATTATGGAGTTAAAGAAGGGAAACACTCGCGTTTTTTCTCTCCAGGTTCCGTTTTTACTACAGTTTTATTACTCTTAACCTTTAATTTATTTGGCTATTATGTAAATGAATTTGCAAAATATAATGAGTTATATGGTTCTATTGGTACACTTTTAATTTTGATGTTATTCATCTGGTTAAATGCAATTATTCTACTGCTAGGTTTCGAATTAAATGCTACAATTTACGCTTTAAGAAGACAAAATAAAACCTTTAAAACGCCTTAAAAAGTATAACTTTTTCACGATATTTGCGCTCGCAATTTTTAATTGCACGTATTCAATTTTGAGTTTTAAGTTTTGAGTGATATCACTAAAACTTAAAACCTAAAACCTAAAAACTATTTAATGAAGCCAAGCATTCCAAAAGGAACAAGAGATTTTTCGCCAACAGAAGTTGCCAATCGTACGTATATCATGAACGCGATTAAAACTGCTTTTGAAACCTATGGATTTCAACCAATTGAAACTCCAAGTTTTGAAAATTCTGATACGTTAATGGGAAAATATGGAGAAGAAGGAGATCGTTTGATTTTTAAGATTTTGAATTCTGGAGATTATTTATCCAAAGCAGACGAGACTTTAATTAAAGAAAAAGATAGTTTAAAACTTACTTCACAAATCTCAGAAAAAGCACTTCGTTACGATTTAACAGTACCTTTTGCAAGATATGTAGTACAACATCAAAATGAAATAACATTTCCTTTTAAAAGATATCAAATACAACCTGTTTGGAGAGCAGATCGTCCTCAAAAAGGTCGTTTTAGAGAGTTTTTTCAATGTGATGCAGATGTTGTTGGTAGTAAATCTTTATGGCAAGAAGTTGAGTTAATTCAATTATATGATACTGTTTTTAGTAAGTTAGGTTTACAACAAACGACTATTAAAATCAACAATAGAAAAATACTTTCTGGAATTGCAGAAGTAATTGGCGCTCAAGATAAATTAATCGATTTTACTGTAGCTTTAGATAAGTTAGATAAAATTGGTCAAGAAAAAGTGGAAGCAGAAATGATTTCGAAAGGAATTACTGAAGAAGCAATTCAAAAAGTACAGCCATTATTTTCTTTTACAGGTTCTAATTTAGATAAATTGGAGTCTTTAAAAAACATGTTACAAACTTCGGAAGAAGGTTCGCAAGGTGTGCAGGAATTACGCTTTGTAATTTCATCAATAGCTGAATTAGGTTTGCAATCTGCTAATTTAGAGATTGATGTAACTTTAGCAAGAGGTTTAAATTATTACACAGGCGCAATTTTTGAAGTTGCTGCTCCAAAAGGTGTGAAAATGGGTTCCATTGGTGGTGGAGGAAGATATGATGATTTAACTGGAATTTTCGGAATGAAAGATGTTTCTGGAGTTGGAATATCTTTTGGTCTGGACAGAATTTATTTAGTTTTAGAAGAATTAGGATTGTTTAAAACAGTGGCTTTACCAAAACCGAAAGTATTATTCGTGAATTTTGGAGATGCAGAAGGGTTATATTGTATGAAAGCAATTACGCAATTAAGAGCAGATAATATAAAATCTGAATTGTATCCTGATAACGCAAAAATGAAAAAGCAAATGACATATGCCAACAATCGAGAAATCGAATTTGTTGTTATTGCTGGTTCTAATGAAATGAATAATGAGGAATTCACTTTAAAAAATATGATTTCTGGAGAGCAATCCAATTGTTCTTTGCAAGAATTGATACAGAAATTGAAGTAAGTTTACAAGGATACGTTTTACTAATCAAGACTTATTCTATTATAACTTTAATTGATATAAAATTATTTATAATACGTTGCAAAGACGTAAATTTGCATTTTAATAGAATAGTTTGAAATGTTTGAATTAGACAGCAAAATGAATGACGAAAGAATAGAGGAATTAGGAGAAAATCACGTAGGAACTTCTGCGAAAACTCCATTAAGAGCTGATGCTTTTGATATTTCTGACGAAGAAAAAATAAGTAGAATCCAAGAAAGTGTTAAAGATATTTTATTCACTTTAGGAATGGATTTAGAGGATGATAGCATCCAAGGAACTCCAAAAAGAGTTGC
>CAXBPL010000168.1:0-3491 GCA_963977615.1 uncultured Polaribacter sp.
AAATTATTACTATAACAATAAATAATAGTCCAATTCTACCATTCCAGTTTTGTTCAAGAACTTCTTTATAAGAATATTTTTTTTTCAAAAAAATCCACCTAAAAAAGGCTCCTAATCTTGGTATTAATGAAAGTAAAAATTCTCTGAGAAATTCTGCTATAAAATTACCGATAATCATCTTACTTTTAAATTAATAAAAACTCTTCTAGCTCTTTAACAAGTAACTAATATTATTTTCGAAACCTTCATCTTCTCTTTCAGGATCAAAAACAAAGTTTAGTTTTTCTAATAACGCAATTGAAGCCGTATTATTTTTGTGTGTAAAAGCTTCTATCGTTTTTAACTCTAAATTTTGAAAACCATATTCTAAAACTGGCTTAAAAGCTTCGCTCATATACCCTCTTTCTTGATAATCAGGATTTATTTCATAACCAATTTCTGCATAGTCATCTTCATCTTCAAAATTACGCAAACCAATTGTGCCCATTAATTCGTTCGTGCTTTTTGAGGCTATTACCCAAAAAATTCCTTTATTATTTTCTGCTAATGTTGAAATTTTATCAATAAAAGCTCTAGCTTCAGAAAGGTTTCTAGGTACTTTCCTGTCAATATATTCATTAACTTCTTTATTGGTTCTTAAACCAAAAATTGCTTTTGCATCTTCTAAATTTAATGCTCTTAAAGTTAATCGTTCTGTTTCTAAAACAGGAAAAGGTGTAAAATTGTAATCCATTTATCGTATTTAATTTTGCTTACTGCTTTTATTTATTGCAAACTTACTTTTTTATCAACACTCCAAGCTTGTGGTTTGTCATTAAAATAAGTTTTAGTTTGTTTCCACGTTTCTATAAACAAATCAGAGTTTTTATAGTTCTCTAAATCGTTTTCATGTTCCCAATAAGAATAGGTGAAAAATATTTCAGGGTTATTTTTATCTTGATATAATTCTAGCAATTTATTTCCATCAGAATTGCGAATTAATTGCTTTTTCTCTTCAAACATTTCTTGAAATGCTGCAATATGTTTTGAGTGAAAACTCATTTTTACAATTCTAACAAACATAGTTTAATTTAAAGAGGTATATTCTGGTCTCGATTCAATAACAAACTCAACAATAACAGGATCTCTATACTCCATACCTAATAAAGTTGATGCACCACCAACTGTTTTTAAATTACTTCTATAAACAGCTATTTCTAAAAAACCAGCAGAATTAAAAATGGCTAATTTATCACCATCAAATTGCATGGTTTCTGTGGAGTTATTTTCTGTAATTTCGTTGTATTTATTATATATTTTAGTAAAAGTATAACGTGAAGCATTTATTTTGTAATCGCGTCCTTTACCAATATCATTAAACATCTTTTTGCTGATGTTGGTAATTACATTTCCATAATTATCAATATATAAAACGCCTCCAATAATTTGGTTTTTTTCCTGATTTACTTTCGGCTGAATTTCAATTAGCTTTTTATAGTCCTTAATTTCTTTGCCAATCACTGTTAAATTTCCACCACGTGCAATAAAACAAGCAACTTTTACAAAAACATCTAACACAGGAAAACTACTTTCTACTCTGTCATGAATATTAATTTCTACAATTTTTGTAGGCTGAATTTCTGAAGCTATCATAGAGATTAATCCATTATCTGGACATACGAAAAAATGGTCATCCAAAGAAATTGCAATGTGCTTATTATCTGCACTTAACTCAGAATCTACACCTACAATATGTATAGTTCCTTTAGGGAAACTTTTGTAGGAATTTTTTAAAATATAAGCAGTTTCTGTAATGTTAAAAGGTGATATTTCATGCGTAATATCTACAATTTTAGCATCAGCCAATTCCGAATAAATAGCACCTTTTACAGCCCCAACAAAATGGTCCTTAGTCCCGAAATCTGATGTTAAAGTGATAAAAGACATTAATTTTTTGGCTGTTAATTAGTTGTGTAAAAGTTGTTAATTATTTTAAGCAAATCTAATCAATTTAGAAATTTTATGCCTATTTTTATTTTAATAATTCAAACTAATATTTTAATAAACTTAATAATTTGAACGAACGCATTATAGAGTTAACGGAAATAAACCCAAAAGATTTCTTTGGCACGCAAAACAGTACAATAGAGCAATTAAAAAGATATTTTCCTAAGATAAAAATTGTTGCTCGCGGTTCTAAATTGAAAATTTTTGGAGAATCAGATATTTTAGATGAATTTGAAATTCGTTTTGAACGTTTGGTAAAGTATTTTGATCGTTACAATAAATTAGATGAAAATAGTATTGAACGTATTTTAACATCTACAGGAAATGAAGAGAAATCCGTTTCCAAAAAAAATGCAAAAGATATTTTGGTGCATGGTGTTAATGGAAAAATGATAAAGCCACAGACTGAAAACCAACGTAAAATGGTTGTAGAAATGGCTAAAAATGATATGCTTTTTGCTGTTGGACCTGCAGGAACTGGTAAAACATATACAGCTGTTGCTTTGGCTGTAAAAGCATTAAAAGAAAAAGAAGTTAGGCGTATTATTTTAACAAGACCAGCTGTAGAATCTGGTGAAAATTTAGGGTTTTTGCCTGGCGATTTAAAAGAAAAACTAGATCCTTATATGCAACCTTTATACGATGCTTTAAGAGATATGATTCCTCATGAAAGGCTAGAGTCTCATTTAGAAAAAGGGGTTATACAAATTGCACCATTAGCATTTATGAGAGGTAGAACTTTAGATAATGCCTTTGTTATTTTAGATGAAGCTCAAAACACAACTCATAATCAAATGAAAATGTTTTTGACAAGAATGGGCATGCATGCAAAATTTATTATTACTGGAGATCCAGGTCAAATAGATTTGCCAAGAAAACAAGTTTCTGGTTTAAAGGAATCTTTGCTAGCTCTAAAAGATATTAATGGAATTGCACAGGTTTATTTAGATGATAAAGATGTGGTAAGACACAGATTAGTTAGAAAAATAATTACGGCTTATAAAAGTATAGAAACTGAATAATGAAAATTAAACAGAAAAAGTTAAACTTACAAGACGTTTTTTATATTGGTTATTTATACTTAATTATTTTAGGAATTGTAAGTGACGCTATTTTTTACGGAATTTTTGGGGTTTCTTATTTAAATTATACCACAATTTTAGATGCACTGATATCGCCCATAAGTTTATTAACAAACAACTGGAAAATATCGCTGTTTTTAGGTTTGATGTTTTGGTTGATGTATTTATATTTCACGAGATGGATGTTTAAATTATACACTTATTTAAGAGTCAAAAAATGGTATCAAAAAATTTATAATATAGAAAAGTGGGATAAAAAACATGAGGAATTAGGGAAGAAAAATAAAATAATACCTGGTATGATGTTTATCTTTTTTCTGTTATTTATTTCCATGAGAACAGGAATGGGTATTGGTATGAAGCATAAATACAATACCAAAGAAATTATACCTAATTATACATTAGTCTTTAAAGACAACACAA
>CAXBPL010000169.1:0-3444 GCA_963977615.1 uncultured Polaribacter sp.
TTCAATCAGGGCTAGAATTGTTTGCTAGCTTTCAGATTTCTAAGAATTTATTTCTTCCCTAAAGGATACATTTCTTGTTCTAAAAATCCTTTTGGGAAATTTTCATCACCTTTAAAACCAATTTCAATATCTCTTCCAGAATGTGGAATGTAATTCGTTTTAAAAATATAATCCCAAATACTCAAAGTCAATCCAAAGTTTACGCCGAATTTTCTTTCAGCTGGCAATTCTTTAGAATGATGCCAAATGTGCATTTTAGGGTTGTTAAAAATGTATTTCAACCAACCATAATCCCAATTAATATTTGCATGATTTAAATGCCCAATTGTAATATTAAAAAAGTGAACAAACGCAACATCTTTTGCAGAAAATCCGCCAATAATTGCCAAAGGAATATACCTTAGGGAATTGTAAACTACAGGTTCCATCCAATGATAACGCAAGTGTGCAGCAAACCCCATTTCTTTTACAGAGTGATGTACTTTATGAAAATTCCAAAGAAATTCAACTCTGTGTAACAATCTATGGGTCCACCATTGCACAAAATCAACCACAATAAAAAAGATGAAAATTCGTATAAAAAAGGGTAAAGAATTTAAATCTAATAATTGAAAACTAGAGACAGATAAACCTACCAAACCTAAAACATCATTAAAAATTTCTGCAGCAGAGTTTGATAAGGCAATCAACACAATTAAGTTCAATAAAAAGAAATTAAAGAACATATAAAAAGTATCTAACCAAAAATCTTTACGAAACAAAGATTGATTTTTTCGCCAAGGAAAAATAGCTTCTAAACCCCAAACAACTAAAGAGATGATAATTAATCCGTAGAAATAATTTTCCCAATTCAAATCCATCAAAACAGATTTTTGAATATAATTCCAATAACTGGAATACGAGTTTTTTATGATGTCTATATATTTATTCATGGTTGTTTTTCGACTAAATAGAAGTTGCAAATCCGAATTTTGAAAATTCAAAATGAAGATTTAAACACACTATAAAAATAATGAAAGATTTTCATTTCTTTATCAATAGCATATAGAATTTTAAACTATTACAATTGTTTTTTTAAATCATAATAAACAGATTCATTTAATTAAGCTGCCTTAAACTAAATATAATTTTTACTGTGTAATTTTTAAGACTCAAATTTTTTATGGAGTCCATTTACTTTACGATTATAAATTTCGCTTTTATCGCTCTTTTTTTATATAATGAAACAAAATTGGCTGTAATTGAACAATTTAAACTTTTGTAGGGTTAATAAAATTGATTAATTTTGCAGTCGATTTTTTAAGAACTAGAGATAATAAGAAATGAATATTACAAAAGAAAATGTAGATGCGTTAAACGCAGTTATTAAAATTGATATTGTTGCAGACGATTATCAAGCAAAAGTAACAGAAAAGTTAACAGATTATCGCAAAAAGGCAGACATTCCTGGTTTTAGAAAAGGGCAAGTGCCAATGGGAATGATTAAAAAGCAGTATGGAAAATCTATCATGATAGATGAAGTAAATACACTTTTACAAGCTTCCTTAAACAAATTTTTACAAGAAGAAAAGTTAGATATTTTAGGAAATCCTATTCCAAGAATTAACGAAGATTTTAACTGGAATGCAGATACTTTTACATTTGAATTCGAAATTGGTTTAGCACCAGAATTTAAGGTAGATTTATCAGCAAAAAATAAAATTAAGCAATATAATATTGTTGCTACAGAGGAGTTAATTAACGAAGAAGTTAAGAATATTCAAACTCGTTATGGAAAAGTTAGCCCAATTGAAGAAGCTACTAAAGATGCAAATGTTACAGGAACTTTTGTAAACGAAGAAAAAGAAATTGACAAAAAAGGAACTTTTTTAGTTACTGATTTAGAAGGTAAGAAAAATCAAGATAAAATTACAGGAGCTAAAGTTGGTGATGTTGTTGAATTAGAATCAAAGAAATTATTTGAAAACGACCATAAATTACAACAAATTTTAGAAGTTGCTCATGATGAAATTCACGATTTAGATATTAAACTAACGTTTACTGTTGAAACTATTACTGAAACTGAACCTGCAGAATTAGATCAAGAATTGTTTGATAAATTATTTGCTGATGGTAGTGTTACAACTGCAACTCAATTAAAAGATAAAATTAAAGAAGATGCTGAAAAGCAGTTTCAACAACAAGCAGATCAGTTTGTGTTAACTTCTGTTCAAGAATATTTAATTGAAAACACAAAATTCGATTTACCTGCTGAATTCTTAAAAAAGTGGTTAAGAACTGCTGGTGAAAAAGAATTAACAGCTGAAGAAGCTGCTGCTGAATTCGAAAAATCTGAAAAAGGTTTACGTTACCAATTAATTGAAGGAAAGTTGATGAAAGATAATGACATCAAACTAGACTATAAAGAATTGGTAGAGTATGCTAAGGTTTTTATCCGTCAGCAAATGGCGCAATTTGGTAACATGAATCCAGAAGAAAAAGAATTGGATGAAATTGCAGGTAGAATTTTACAAAATCAAGAAGAAGCTCAAAAATTACAAGCACAATTAATGAGTCAAAAATTAATTACGTTCTTTAAAGAAAACATCAACTTTAAAACAGTAGAAGTTTCTTACGAGGAGTTTATTAAAGAAGCTTACAAGCAATAATTTTCATTGCGAGGTACGAAGCAATCTCTTTGTTAAAAAGAAGGTTATTTAATTTATTCTTACCTCATAAATTTAAAATTTATAAAGAACCTGAATTGAAAAATTCAGGTTCTTTGGTTCAAAAACTCTAACAAAATATTAAGAGAATAGTTCTTACCTTTACAATATTAAACTTAAAATAGAATCACGAAATGGATTACGGAAAAGAGTTCAAAAACTTCGCTATAAATCACCATGGAATTAATAGCCTACATTATGACACTTTAAAAAGTGCAGTTACTCCAACAGGATTAACGCCAAATATTATGGAAGAGCGTCAAATGAACATCACCCAAATGGATGTTTTTTCACGTTTAATGATGGATAGAATTATATTTCTTGGTACAGGAATTAACGATCAAGTAGCAAATATTGTACAAGCGCAATTGTTGTTTTTACAAAGTGCAGATTCAACAAAAGATATTTCAATTTATATAAATTCTCCTGGAGGAGGTGTTTATGCAGGTTTGGGTATTTATGATACAATGCAATTTATAACACCAGATGTTGCAACAATTTGTACAGGAATGGCTGCTTCTATGGGTGCAGTTTTAATGTGTGCAGGAGCAAAAGGAAAACGTTCTGCTTTGCCACATTCTAGAATTATGATTCACCAACCTTTAGGTGGTGCTCAAGGACAAGCGTCTGATATTGAAATTACTGCAAGAGAAATATTAAAGTTAAAAGATGAATTATATGCAATTATTTCAAAGCATTCAGGACAATCAATAGAAAAAGTTCACAACGATTCTGATAG
>CAXBPL010000170.1:0-3427 GCA_963977615.1 uncultured Polaribacter sp.
TCTTTTGCAATTGCAACCTCTCTTTTAGCATTGTCTCCAGGACCAGATAATATTTTTGTGTTGACACAAAGTATTGTAAATGGTAAAAAGTTTGGTTTGGCAACCGTTTTTGGGCTGATTTCAGGTTGTTTGGTTCACACAACCTTATTAGCATTTGGAGTTTCAGCCATCTTAAAAGAATCAGAAAACTTATTTTTTGCCATTAAATTATTTGGCGCAATTTACTTATTATACCTAGCCTACAAAGTGTATAAATCTGATGCTACTATTATACTATCCAATGAACATGTAGCAAAGAAAACGACCACACAATTGTTTAAACAAGGGTTTATCATGAATGTTTTAAACCCAAAAGTCTCTATTTTCTTTTTAGCGTTGTTTCCTGGGTTTTTGTTTTCTGATACAATTTCTACAGTCCTGCAATTTTATGTTTTAGGATTGATATTTATGGCAGTTTCACTCATTATTTTTTCTACAATAGCCATTTTAGCTGGCACAATTTCAGAAAAAATTAAAGAAAATAAGAAAATTGGTTTCTATCTAAAATGGATGCAAATTGTGGTTTTTGTAGTAATTGCAGTTTTAATTTTGATGTAAATTCTTGTTTTTTAAAGAAAATTAATCAATCAAAAGATCCTCAGCAATCTTACTTTCTAAATTTTCAAAATCATACAATTTGGTGTCTAATAAATGCGAAGGAGAAACATTCTGCAAAGCATTCATCATAATTGCGTTTCTATTTGGGAACTCTTTTTCCCAATCAGCAATCATTTGTTTTACATTTTGACGCTGCAAATTTTCTTGAGAACCACATAAATTACATGGAATAATAGGAAAGTCTTTAAAAGCTGAATATTCCTCAATATCACTTTCTTTACAAAAAGCCAAAGGTCTTAAAACGGCTAAATCTCCAGCATCATTTTTGAATTTTGGAGGCATGGTTTCCAGCTTTCCAGAAAAAAAGAAGTTCAAGAAAAAGGTTTCTAAAATATCATTTCTATGATGCCCTAAAGCAATTTTGTTACAACCCAAATCTTTGGCAGCTTCATACAAAGTTCCTCTTCGTAAACGCGAACATAAACTACACGTTGTTTTGCCTTCAGGAGTTTTGTCCATGACAATTTTATAGGTATTTTTCTCTATAATTTTATAATCGACTTGTAGGTTTGTTAAATACGTTGGTAAAACTTCCTCAGGAAAACCAGGTTGTTTTTGATCGAGATTTACAGCAATTAAATCGAAAGAAATGGGTGCTACTTTTTGAAAATACAGCAACATATCTAACAATGTGTAACTGTCTTTTCCTCCAGATAAACACACCATTATTTTATCACCTTCAGCAATCATTGTAAATTGTTGAATAGCTTCTGCAACAGCTTTTTGTAATTTTTTAGTAACTTGTTTTACTTCTTTCATGGTTGCAAAAATAGTTTTTTTTACAACTATAATTTTAGAAAAAATTAAGGAAAATTTTTATGATGGTTTTTAGTGGAAATTGGTGGAGTTTTTTGTTTTAAGTTCGCGAATGTGTTTGAAAAAAAAATAGTTACATATTTTAAGTATTGAGTTTATTATATAAAATACAAACCAAGAAAATCTTTTTGGACTTTCGTTAATAAGATGAAAACAACAATTAGTTTTATACGTTATTGTCGGACTTGTTTAATATTTATATTGGAAAACCTTCTTTTCTTAACTCGCTTTTTTCTTGTTCATTAAAATTTCTTTTAATCAACTCCATTCTTGATTGGTTCTCTCTTTTCTGTCTTATCCAATGGTATAGATTTCCAATAGTAGATTCGGTCAAAGACCAAATACCCTCTGGATTAAGTGATTTATTGTAACGAAATGATTTCCATTCATTTGTTCTATCTTTTTGTCGGGTTCTAATTCTACCTAAGGGTCGTTCTTCATCAAAAGCTAAGTACCAAGCATCAACAATATCTTGTTGTATTTCGTCAGGAAGTTCGTCAATTCTATCTCTTAGGGAACTATTAAATCTGTTTTGGAAATTGGCTTTATTTGGATTATCTCTTTCTAAAACGTCATTAATAAATCTCATTGCAGTATCTACTGGAGTTCTGCTTTTTGATGACAAATCGAGAATATCATTTACTTTCTCCATTATGTCTAATTGCTTTCCTAATTTATTGGCTTTTTTAATTCCTTGTATCCAAGTTCCTAGACGTACTCCTTTATATTCATAACGTTGGCTTAAACCTACGTTTTCTCCATCATCAACTGCTTCTTGTAATAACTTTAATTTTGTGTCAGCTTTCCATTCTTGCCATAATTTATGTGCATCACCAAAGTAAAAATGTTCCTGAGTTAATAGTTCTTTGTGTTCTTTTATTAGTATTTTGTTTTTGAAATAAATTTTTTGTTTTAAATACCAATTATAGAGTGAAGGGTTTTTATAATCTCTTGGAACAGTTACACTATATTTTTCCCCCTTGTTAATATTTTCCTTTTTAAATTCTTTAAATAACTCGAAGAAATCAGGCCAAGATTTAAGGTATTCTTGAGTTATTTCAGGAATATAATTAGGGTCATTATTATTTGAAGATGGCTTTGAAGGAATGTCATCTAAAGATTCTTTATCGAATTTTATTTTTTTTCTTTTTGCAAAAGCTTCTTTATTGGATTTGATGTATTCAAAATCATCATTAGTTTGAGATTCAGGCCAAATGAAACCTGCTTGTTCTAAGTCGTCGAGAACGTCTTGTGTAAGTCTCTGAACATTTTTATCTGTCCCGTTTAAAATAGGTTCAAAATATTCTTCAAATTGCCTTACTAGTTTTTTTCCTTGTTGATTTACTTTCGAAAACTCAAAAAATGTTGAAGCTTCAATATTATTAAACAGACCAAAACTCGTTAAGTTGGACGAACCTGTAATAAATCGATAATTGTGTTTGCCTTTAAAGAAATAGATTTTTGGGTGAAACATAATTTGGTCTTCTGTGCAAAAAATCCAAGTTTCAATGTTTTTATCAATTAAAAATTGAAGAGCTTCTCTTGAAGTTCCTTTTTTTACAATTCCTAAATAGAATTTTATTGATTTAAACTTACTTGCAGCTTCTAGAAGTTCCTTTTTAATTCGGTTTATTCCTGACATTTTGGTAAAGGCAGAAAATCCAATAAACGAGTAGTAATCATCATTTTTAAAAGAATCAATAAGAACATGTCCAACTGTGTTAGAATGGTTTTTATGAAGTCCATGTCCTAGAAATTCTACTCTCATTTAGTTCTAATTTTATGTATCAAATTTAACGAATATCCCAAGTTTTAATTCATAATATCCATCCTCAGCGAAGTTCGAGTATTTCCACCAAATAATCAAAAGGAAAAACACCCCTTTTTTAAATTCCAACCCAAAAAAATTAAACAAAAACTCAAATTTTGATAAATATTTCAGTTTAACAAAAAT
>CAXBPL010000171.1:0-3426 GCA_963977615.1 uncultured Polaribacter sp.
AAAAAGCGAGTAATGAAAGCGCGACTTTATCCTGATTTTTTTTCAGGATAAAGGAACGCCCAATAAAATAAATTTGTTATTTTTTATCCTTAGGAAAATCTTCTCTAAATGCTGATGGTAAAATATCTGGAATTAATTTTATTAAAAGTGGCAATAATAATGCGCCTCCAGGCAATAAAAAAACCGCTAATGCTGGGATAGATTTACAAATATCTAATAGTTGTAGTTTAACTTTTATTTTTTCTTCTGGAGATAATTTTGAGTGTGTAGATTTTTTGATTAAATACATTGCCTCTTTACTTTCAGACAATTCTTTATATAATCTTAATTTATTTCTTTGCAGTAAAATTTTAATTTCGTCTACAGTTTTCATTATAATTTTCTACGCTTACGCTCCGATTTTAAAAGATTTAATTCTCTACTTGTTTGCCCAGCAACTGAGGTGTTTTCTTCTGCTCTTCTAATTAAATACGGCATCACATCTCTAACAGGACCAAATGGTAAATATTTGGCAACATTATATCCTTCGTTTGCTAAATTGTAGCTAATATGATCGCTCATGCCAAATAATTGACCAAACCAAAGTCTATGATCATTTTCTTGAATGTTATATTGTTTTGCTAATTCCATAACTAAATAAGAACTATCTTCATTGTGTGTACCTACAAATAGCGCCATTTTTGGACTGTCCATCATATATTTTGTGGCTGCATCGTAATTTTCATCGGTTGCTTTTTTGTTGATGCAAATTGGTGATGGATATCCTTTTTCTTCTGCTCTTTCTCTTTCTTTCTCCATATAAGCACCTCTCACTACTTTTAAACCAACATAAAAATCTTTTTCTTGTGCTTTTTTATGCAGGTCTTTTAAATAGTTAAACCGATCATGTCTATACATTTGTAATGTATTAAAAACGATGGCTTTTTTAGTGTTGTAGATTCCCATTAACTCTTCAATTAACTCATCTGCTGCTTTTTGCATCCAGCTTTCTTCTGCATCAATTAATAAAGGTACATCTTTTTCTACAGCAAGTTTACACACTTTATGAAAACGTGCTTCTACTCTACTCCATTCATCTTGCTCTTTTTGCGTCAGTTCTTTTCCTTCAGATATTTTTTGATATAACTCAAAACGTCCAAATCCTGTTGGTTTAAAAACGGCAAAAGGAATCGATTTTTTCTCTTCACAAAAATTAAGAATTTTAACAATCTTATCTAAAGCACCATCAAAACTTTGTTCTTGATCTTTACCTTCTACAGAATAATCTAACACACTATGTACATTTCCATTCTTGTACATATTATCGATTATTGGCAAACAATCTTCTTCTGTTACACCACCACAAAAATGATCGAAAACTGTAGCACGAATTAAACCTTCTATTGGCAAATGTGCTTTTAATGCAAAATTAGTTACAGCACTTCCTATTCTAACCAATGGCTGATTTTGTATCATTTTAAACAAAAAATAAGCGCGCTCTAATTGAGAATCCGTTTTTAAGGCAAAAGCAACTTGAGTATTGTCAAAAAGTTTCATACTATAACGTTTTAGTGGAACAAAGATAGTTGAAGAGGGTTAATAATTCAATAATTTCTATTTAATTTGCACTATCAATAATAATCCCATGAAAACAATTCAAGCAGTTTCTTATCCTGTTCATTTTCAAGAAGAAAGCTATACAGAGCTTAATAACTTAATCAATAAAAACAATTATTCTACTATTTTTATTTTAGTTGATGAGAATACTTTTGAGCATTGTTATCCTAAATTCATCACTTTTTTAGACACAAATAAGACAATTGAACTCATTGAAATTGAGTCTGGAGAAATTAATAAAAACCTAGAAACTTGTATTGGTGTTTGGAACGCAATTACAGAATTAGGTGGAGACAGAAAAAGTTTACTAATTACTTTAGGTGGTGGTGTTATTACAGATTTAGGTGGTTTTGTAGCATCTTGTTTTAAACGTGGAATCGATTTTGTAAACATTCCAACTACGTTACTTTCTATGGTTGATGCTTCTGTTGGTGGAAAAACAGGTGTTGATTTAGGCGTTTTAAAAAATCAAATTGGGTTGTTTGCGAATCCGCAAATGGTGCTAGTTGATCATCAATATTTAGAAACTGTTACAGAAAGAGAAATAAAATCTGGTACTGCAGAAATTTTAAAATATGGATTAACGTATGATGTGAATTTATTCCATCAAATAAAAAATAATAAAGAATTAGATATTAGTGATTTAATTTTTAGGTCTGTCGAAATTAAAAACGAAGTTGTTTTGCAAGATCCAAAAGAGCAAAACTTGCGTAAGATTTTAAATTTCGGACATACTTTAGGACATGCAATTGAATCCTTTTATCTAGAATCTGAAGATAAAGAAAACCTGACTCATGGAGAAGCCATAGCAATTGGTATGGTTTGCGAATGTTACCTTTCTCACAAATTATTAAATTTCCCTGTTGATAAAATCCACGATGTTAAAGAAGTTGTTTTATCAATCTATGATAAAACGAATCTTTTAAAAGAAGATTTTTCTGCAATTATGGATTTATTAAAACACGATAAGAAAAACGTAAACGGACAAGTAAATTTTGTGCTTTTAAATGATTTTGAAGATTTTAAAATCGATTGTAAAGTTCCATCTGAATTGATTATTGAAAGTTTGGAGTTTTATAATAACTAAAAAGATTTAAGAGTTAAAATTCAAATTAAGGCATATAAAAAAATCCTATCATTTAATAACGATAGGATTTTTTTATATTGTAAAGCAGTAAGATTCTTTAAATTTTCTTAACTTTTACAGCATTCATACCACGCATTCCTTTTTCTAATTCGAAAGAAACTTTGTCGTTTTCTGCAATTTCATCTATTAAACCACTAACGTGTGTAAAATATTTTTCTCCATTATCAGAATCAATAATAAAACCAAAACCTTTTGAAGTATCGAAAAAGTTTACTTTTCCTTTTCTTACTGGATCTTCTTCTGGTAAATCTTCTTTTTTAGTTACAGATATTTGAATATCTTCTAACTCATATTCTACTTTTAATTCTGGATCTGGTGGAGTATCAGTTAAATTTCCATTATGATCTACATAAGCAAACTGAATTCCTGATGGTCCATTCTCGTCTTTGTCGGCTTTTCTTGCCTCCATTTTCTTCTTTTTATCCAAACGCTTTTTCATACGTTTTTTTTCTTTCTCACTCTTACTAAATGTTTGTTGCGATTTTGCCATTAACTATATAAATGTATTTATTATGATTGTATTTTTTTTATACTAAATTAATATACTGATTTTTATCATCAATAACAAATTATAACCAATTTTTTAAAAGATGAACAAAAATTGATTTCTAATTATAAAAGTTTAGTAAGCACAAAGATATTATAAATAAAAATGTTTTCAAAATTCAATCAAAAAATAATAT
>CAXBPL010000172.1:0-3409 GCA_963977615.1 uncultured Polaribacter sp.
TTCCCCATTTATTCATTTCTTTAATAACTTCTTTTCCTAAATCGCTTACACCATTATGCAACCAAATATCATCTTCTTCTCCAGTATTCGAATCACAAAATTGACTATGTCCATTATGAGAAAGACTCATATATCTTGCACCTAAATCGTAAAATTCTTTTACTCTGCTAATATCTGTACCAATAGGATACGCGTTTTCCACACCAATCATTGCTACCTTTTTACCAGATTTATAAATAGCCTCAACTTCTTTAGATGATGTTGCTAAACCGATTCTTTTAGGAGCAATTTCTTTCGTAAGTTTATGAATGGCATTAAACTTACTCATTGCATTTTTGTAAGCATTATCATACCCTTCTTCAGTTAATTCTCCTTGACCTGTATACACTATAAAAAATGCAACATCCAAACCACCCTCTTCCATATTTGGAAGGTTTACTTGGTTATTCAATTTTTGAGTATAATTTTTATCATCTGTAAAATTAGCTACATTAATATCTACATGTGTATCTAAAGTTATAACTTTTTGATGAATTGCTTTGGCTTTGCTTACCATATCTTCATTATTAGTAGTTTTCGTTTTTTCTTTTTTACAAGAAACGATCATAAAAAAAATAAGTAAAATTTTAAGAAATTTCATAATGGAATATTTATTTATATAAAATTTAAATATAATAACTATTATTCAATAATAATGTAAAAAAAGAAGTGTACTAAAAAAGAAATTTTAAAATATCTCCTAATAGTTCATTCTTTCAAATTTTCTTAAATTGAAATTAGTTATGTATTTGTTCAAACAAGGTATAAATAAAGGAACTAATTTTAGATAATTTGTCTCTAAAAATCTTAAAAGAAATCATATTTTCTTAGTTTTCTTTTAATAATAAGAATGAAGATTATTCTTGATTTACAAAAAATATTTATCAAAAAAAAAAACGTTTAGCTATAGAAGTTAAACGTTTTATTGTTGCAAATACATCCCTTAACTTGTAATTGCATTTTTTAATAAACCCATCATAAAGAAACAAATATTATTAAACTTCAAGTTCTACTATTTGTTAAGATGTGATTAAAACACGTTAAACAGTCTTTAATATACTTTAAATTAAGAATGATATTTGAATTCAATGTAGCATAAAAGCTAGCGATTACTTAAAAAGAAAAAACGCCTGAATAAAATTCAGACGTTTCTTTGTACAATTTATAAATCCCCCAACTTATAATAATTGCGTTATATTTAATTTTATGTTCATTAAATATAGTACAAATATACAAATTTTTCAATAATATTACATAAATTTAATTAAAATTTAATGTGAAATTTTAAGTTTAGGTTTATTCTTTTTTTTTAAAAAAAATAGGCTTTTAATTGCCAATAATAAATTATATAAAACGCGAAAAACGCCTAAATAAATTTAGACGTTTTTCTAATCAATCTATAAATCCCCCAACTTATAATTAATTTTGTACCTATTTCATAAATACACTACAAACATAAAGAGATTGTAAGCTTCAAATTTCTTTTTTCGACGATTGAACACTTTGTAACTCTGAAATGCATTTATCAATCGTTATTTATACAATTGTTATCATATAAAAACTTAAAATATTCAAAATTATTAAATATCTTCTTTCAATATTAAAACGACATCTTTTAATTATTTATTGTACATAAAGCTTTATAATTTTAATTTAAAATATAAAACAAAAAAAACGTCTAAATAAATTTAGACGTTTTTTTTATTAATCTATAAATCCCCCAACTTATAATTAATTCTTTGTACTTATTTACTAAATACACTACAAAGATAGAGAGATTGTAAGTTATACTTTTCTTTTTTCGACGACTGAACATTTTACTACTTTAAAATGCAGATATCTACCGTTATTTAAAGTGCACTAATAATATCGTATTTGGTTATAATATGATAATTACCATTTTCTAAATCTACCAAAACAGCTTCATTTTCTTTGGATATTAATTTTGAAATGGCATCAATTTTTGTCGACTTTTTAACGATAGGATATGGTTTTCCCATAATTTCTTTAATAGAAACATGAGCATTTTTTTTATCAGAAATAAAGTGATGTAACAAATCTGTTTCATCTACAGAACCCACAAAACCATTCATGTCTCTTACAGGAATTTGTGAAATCTTATTCCCTTTCATTCTTTCAATAGCATGTGAAACTAATTCTTCAGTTTGCACTGTTATTAATGGTTTATCATGATGATTCTTAATTAAATCTGCAGCAGTTTTAGCTTCTTCCTCAATAAAACCTCTGTCTCTCATCCAATCATTATTAAACATTTTACCAACATATCTGCTTCCATGATCGTGAAATAAAACAACTACAACATCATCTTTTGTAAAATGTTCTTTTAATTGTAACAAACCTTTTACAGCAGCTCCAGCAGAATTTCCTAAAAACATACCTTCTTCTTTTGCCAAACGCTGTGTGTAAATTGCTGCGTCTTTATCTGTTACTTTCGTAAAGCCATCAATCACATCAAAATTTACATTTTTTGGTAAAATATCTTCTCCAATACCTTCTGTAATGTATGGATATATTTCATTTTCATCAAAAACACCAGTTTCATGATATTTCTTAAAAACAGAACCATAGGTATCAATTCCCCAAATTTTAACAGTAGTTCCTGCTTCTTTGGCTTTCATTTTTAAATATTTCCCAACTCCAGAAATAGTTCCTCCAGTTCCTACTCCAACAACAAAATGAGTAACTTTTCCTTCAGTCTGCTCCCAAATTTCTGGACCTGTACTTAAAAAATGTGCTTTTGTATTGCTAGGATTATCGTATTGATTTACATACCAAGAATTTGGCGTTTCTTCTCCTAACCTTTTAGAAACTGAATAATAAGAACGAGCATCAGTTGGTTCTACATTGGTTGGACAAACCACAACTTCTGCACCAACAGCTCTTAAAATATCTATTTTTTCTTTAGATTGTTTGTCTGCCATTACAAAAATACATTTGTAACCTTTTACAATTGCTGCTAAAGCTAACCCCATTCCTGTATTACCAGAAGTCCCTTCAATAATAGTTCCTCCAGGTTTTAAACGGCCATCTGCTTCTGCATCTTCAATCATTTGCAAAGCCATTCTATCTTTTACGGAATTTCCAGGATTAAAAGTTTCGTATTTAGAAAGTACCAAACATGGCAATTCTTTTGTTAAAACATTCAATTTTACTAAAGGTGTGTTTCCAATAGTCTCTAATATATTTTCTGCGTACTTCATTTCTTTAATTTACAAATGCAAAGGTAAAATTTTTTAAATAGGTATATGTGAAGTTTATGCAAACTTAATAGACTTCGAAGGTTCTATTTTTGTAATGATGTAAGATGGGATTATCAACATTAAAAAACATAAAAACAACGTACCAATAT
>CAXBPL010000173.1:0-3396 GCA_963977615.1 uncultured Polaribacter sp.
TTGCACTCGATCACTTGCAATTCTTGGAAAAAAAGATTGTTGCACAATACCAGCATCCATTGCTAATTTGCTAAAAATTACCAAAGCAATTGGAATGGCAAAAGCGAAAAATTTATTTTGTAAACAAAATTTCAGAAAAGGCATATAAAACCCATCTCTCACTTTAACTAAAAAAGTATCTGCTAACTTGTTTACTTTATTGAAAAAAGTATCTATAAAATTTTTCTTTTTCTCTTCACCATTTTCTAATCTTTTTCTATCTAAAGCTTTAGAGTGTGCAATGTGTGCAGGTAAAATTACTAAAGCTTCAATTAAAGAAACAACTAAAGTTAATATTACAATTACTGAAACTTCACTAAAGAAATCACCCATTCTTCCATCCACAAAAAAGAAGGTAGAAAAAGCGATTATTGTTGTTAAAATTGCGGATACAATTGGCGGAATTACTTCCATTGTTCCATCGATTGCTGCCTGAATTTTAGATTTTCCTAAATCGTAATAATGATGATAAATATTTTCTCCAATTACAATTCCATCATCAACCAAAATACCAATAACGATAATCATCCCAAAAAGCGATAATACGTTTATGGTAACATCAAATTGTGCTGCAAAAATAAACATCCCTAAAAATGCAACTGGTAATCCAAAAGCTACCCAAATTGCCAAACGTAAGTTTAAGAAAAGTGCTAAAAAGAATAAAACAAGTAAAATACCTACAACTCCATTTTCTATTAATAATCTTGTTCTTCCATTTAAAGAAATTGAAGAATCACTAGAAATATTTAATTGTACATTTTGGTTTTCTTGATTAAATTGATGAATGTATTCTTTAATTTTATCTGCAGAGGTAAGTAAATCTTCATTGTTGGTATTACTTACAGTTACATTAATTGCTAAATTGCCATTATAAAACAATCTATCTGGAGTTTCTGACCACGTATCTCTAACCTCTGCAATATCTTTTAATCGAATTATATTACCATTTGTTTCTGTTCTAACAATAATACTTTGCAATTCTACTCCATAATAAGAACGATTACTTGCTCTAATTAAATAGTCTTCTTCAACAGTTTTTATATTTCCACCAGTAATTAAAATATTAGAATTCTGTACTGCAACTGCAACTTCTGCAAAAGTCATGTTATAAGCACGTAAATCGTTTTCTCTAACTGCAATTTCTATTTCTTCATCTGGAAAACCAGATATTTCAACTTGCGAAATTCCTTCAATACCTCTTATTTCATTTTCTACATTTCTAGCATATTGTTTTAAAGATTTTAAAGAAATATTTTCTCCACTCACAGAAAAACTGATGGTGGGCCTAATATTTTCTACTTTAGCAATTACAGCTGGCTCCATTCCAGAAGGAAATGAAGGAACTCTATCTACTGCATTTTTTACATCTGTTAAAACAATATCTATATTTTTTCCTCTTTCTACTTCTATACTAACTGTAGCAGAATTTTCTCTTGATACAGATGTTAAACGTTCTACACCAATAACTCCTTTTAAATTGTCTTCGATTTTTAAGACAACACCTTCTTCCATTTCTGTAGGAGAAGCTCCTGGATATGTTAAAGAAATATTTATTAAATCTGAATCTACTAAAGGAAAAAAGGACGATTTCATGCTAAAAACACCAATCGACCCAAAAACAATAAATGCGATAATCATTACATTTACTGCAACAGGATATTTTATAAAATAAGTAATTATTTTTTTCATTGTATGCTGAGTTTATATCAGTATTTGTACTATCAATCTTTTTTACCAATATTTACAATCATACCATCAAAAGCGCCTGGAAAAGGTTGTGCTAAAATTTTATCATTGTCTTTTAATCCTTTTATAACCACGTTTTCTGCACCAAAATAAACAGTATTTATTTCTGTCAACGTTAAAACGCTATCATTTTTTACAGTATACACAGCATTGTTATTTACCAATAATTTTCTTGAAATTTCAATAGCATCCGTTTCTGATTTTGCAACCAAACTTGCTTCTAAAAACATCCCTTCTTTTAAATCTGGATCTTTTACTTGAATATAGGCATTTATGGTTTGTGAAATTTGATCGATTCTTCCATTCACCCTCACAACTTTCCCTTCGTAAGTTTTCGATTTATTTGAACTTGTAAGTTCAACTGCATTGCCAACTTTTAATAAATCTGCAAATTCAGAATTTACAGAAACCTCCAACTCATAAATATCTGTATCTATAAACTCGCCTAATTTTTGGCCAGATCTTACTAACGTTCCAGAAGTTACCAAAGTTTCTATTAAAACTCCTTTAAAAGGTGCTCTTATTAAATGTTTCGACAAACGAACTTCTAAATTTTTAACATTGTAGTAAGCTGTTAAAATTCCACGTCCAGAAATAAAATATTTTTCTTTATCTGATGAAAAACTAGGCAATTTTGGAATCGATTTATCAATATCGAAACTTTTTAAATAGTCTTCCCATTTTTTAAAATCTGATGAAAAATCTAAACGTAAATCTGGTAAAACAGCTGTAATTAAATTAAATAAATTACTCTTTTGCGATTTTAAACTTGCTCTAAATTCATCGCTATTGATGCTTAACAGAATTTCGCCTTTATTATATGCTGTTCCAGGTTTAAAAGCCTTATTAGAAGTATTTAAAACACCTTGAACTTCAGAGAAAATATCAATTTTATTTTTAGCAACCAGATTACCATTGGCAGTTAAAACAATTGGAACTTCCGTATTTTTAACATTTTTTACAAAAACTGTATTGATACTTTTTTTAAATGTTGGTTTTGGTTTTTGATTATTATCGATAAAATAATTTCCTAATAAAATTGCACCAATAATTAATAAAGCTCCTAGAATAGCTAGAATAATTTTTCTCATCGTTATTTAGTTGAAGTATACTTGAAAAAAAAATCAAGTTTATAATATAATTGCAAAGATACTTTTTAACTGACTTTAGGTAGATTAACTCAAAAAAAAAATGTTAAAGAAACGTTATAATTTTTATTTTTAAAATCTTAATTTTTAAAACGAGTTATTTTTAAGAACTTTGCAAGACTAATAAATGGTAAATCAATTCCTTGAATTTCTGTAAAAAAAACGACAACGCACTTTTTTTTTCTTCTATTAATGAAATTCCCAATACTATTTGGAATGTTCTTAATTGCGCAGAAAACAAGTATTTTAGTAAGGATTTTTTAGCTTCTATTGAAAAAAATCATTCAGAAATTAACTTTATTTATGTTGTTTTAGTTGATGACAAAAAACAACCAAAAGCTTTTGCATCTATACAAATTGTTGATTTTTATTTAAATTCTGTAGACAATAAATTTGAAGATTTTGCAAGCAAATTAAAAACTGTTGCTCGTAAACTGCATATTTTTCCTGATAAAAAACCTTT
>CAXBPL010000174.1:0-3332 GCA_963977615.1 uncultured Polaribacter sp.
TTTATTTTAACCCATCTATCATATAATAATCGGTTTTCTTCACCTAAAGATATTGGTTTTACAGTAATTGTTTGTGTCTTTTTAGTCTTTGGATTTTCAATCTCTAACAACATAAACTTGTCAGATTTTCTGTTTAAGTATTTTGCTAAATCTTCATTTTTATCTATGGTAATTCCATCTATTTTTTTGATGATATTTCCTTTTTCAATCTTAAATTTTGCTTTATCTAAAGGACCTCCAATAAGTATTTCATCAATTAAAATACCCTCTTCTTTAAAATCGAAATTATAAAAAATACCTAAAGAGGCAGTTTCATCAGCATTTGAAACACCACTTGCACTAAAACCAGCTCCAGCATGAGAAACATTTAATTCGCCCAGCATTTCTGATAACATTTCAGAAAATTCAAATCCGTTAGAAATATGAGGTAAATATTTTTGATATTCTACTTTCATATTGTTCCAGTCAATTCCGTGAAAAGTAGGTTCGTAAAAAACAGCATTTGTTCTAATCCAAACATGATCGAACATTGCTTGTCTTTCTGCATATTCATCTAATAAAATTTCTCCTTTTATAGAAACACCTTTTTGTTTTTTTGTTTCGGGATCTAATTGTGTTATTTTTCCACTACTTAAAAGGTAAAGATTCTTCATTTCTTTATCCCATTGTAAACTTCCTGAATTGGTGTTTAAAGGCATTAGCATTTTGGTTTCTTTGGTACGTAAATTTGTACTCCAAAGATTCGATTTCCCTTCAAAACTTGATAAATAATATAAAAAATCGCCTTTTTTAGAAACAACAGCATCACCTAAATTAGAAGAATGAATGGTTAATCTTTTGGTTCTATCTTTCATGGTTTCCCAATCAAACTCTAAGGTTTTTGTTGAATCTTTTTTGGTTTGCTTTTTATCTTTTTTAGAAGATTTTTTGTCATCTTTTTTTCCCTTTTCGTCTTTCTCTTTTTGCTTTTTTTCTTCTTCTTTAATGGCTTCCATTAATTTGTAATCCTCATCACTCAAATTAAACTCGTCCCAAGCATCTTGCGTAAAAAACATACTATACACATCAGATTGAGATTGCCCACTTGTAGCATACGATTTTAACCCATTTCTGTTGCTAAACCACAACATTTGTTTTCCACCATTTATCCATTTTGGACTATAATCATAATAACCACTTTCGTTTAAATTGATTCTTTTAGAACCATCTGCAGCCATTAAAAGCACTTCACTATTGCTTAATGTTTTTCCCCAATCTACTAACAGCCAATTACTATCAGGGCTCCAAGTAAAATATTTATCTCCATCACTCATGTGAAATAAATCTTTTGGCGTTAATAATGTGGTTTCTTTTTTAGAAGCGATATCTAATATTTTTAAAGTTCTTCTACCTTCAATAAATGCAATTTTTTTTCCATCAGGAGAATATTCTGCCAAATAATTATCAACTTTATTATTGATTAATGGCGTTTCTTTTAATAGGGTAGAAGCATAGAAAAATGGTTCTTCTTTTCTTGTTTTTTCAGTTTTAAAAACGCTCCACTTTCCATTTCTTTCACTGCTATAAATTACAGCTTCACCTTTAGGATCCCAAGAAACAAAACGTTCGTTTTCTGGAGTTTTGGTTAGTCTTTTTGTAAAAGATTTATCGATTGACGTTACAAAAACTTCACCTCTTGCAATAAAAGCAATTTCTTTTCCATTTGGGGAAACAGCCATTTCATTGGTGCCACCATTAACAGAAACAAATTTTTCTGTGTTTTCTTTATCTTGTGTAATAATTTTTACGTTGATTTTCTTAGGAGTTTCGCCTTCTTTCATCGTATACAATTCTCCATCAAAACCAAAAGAAATAATACCATTTGCAACGCTTAAAAAACGAACAGGATGCAAATTAAAATCAGTTAATTTTTCAGTAGCATTATTTTCTAAATTCATTTTATGAATGTTGAAAGAACCACTTCTTTCACTTAAAAAATACATGCTTTTTCCATCTTCACTAAAATACGGATGTCTGTCTTCTGCTTTGTGAGAAGTAATCATTTTATGAGTATTTGTAGTAGCATTGTAATGCCAAATATCTCTAGTTATTGCAGATGTATGGTGTTTTCTCCATTCATTTTCTCCTCCTTTTTTATCATGATATAACATCGATTTTCCATCTTTAGAAAACTGAACATCTTCTGCAGGAAATGTAAAAATTTGAGAAATTCTACCAGAATTTACAGGAACACTATACAATTCAGTTTGCGATCTGTGAGGATATTGTCTGTGATTAATATCATCTTGTCTTAACGCTCCAAAAACAATATTTTGATCATCAGCAGAAAAAGAATAGGGAGTTTCATCATTAGAATGAAATGTTACTCTTGTTGCTGCTCCACCTTCAGAATTCATGATATAAATATCGAAATTTCCAAATCTGTTAGATGCAAACGCAATTTTAGAACCATCTTTACTCCAAATAGCTTTGTAATCGTGAGCTGAATGATAGGTAAGTTGTGTTGCAGTTCCTCCATTTGCATTTACTTTGTATAAATCGCCTTTATAGGTAAAAGCAATTTGAGTTCCATCAGGAGAAATTGAGGAATGTCTCATCCATTGAGGATTGTTTTGTGAATAAATAGCAATAGAAAATAGTGTAAAAAGTAAGGCTAGTTGTTTCATGTGTAATAATTTTTGTCTAAATTAATGATTTAAAAATTATTAAAATAATTTGTAATATAAAAAATATGAAACCACTAGTTTTTAAAGATTTTTTAGAATTTAAAACCATGATAGGGAAGGAGTTGCCAACAGGAAGTTGGTACACAATTACACAACAAATGATTAACGATTTCGCAAATGCAACTTTAGATAAACAATGGATTCATGTTGATGAAGAAAGAGTTGCAAAAGAATCTCCATTTAAAAAAACGGTAGCTCATGGTTTTATGTCTGTAGCTATGATTTCTAAATTATTAGAAGAAGCATTTAGTATAAAATCTGTAAAAATGGGTTTAAATTATGGCTTGAATAAAGTGCGTTTTCCAAATCCTGTGCCTGTAAATAGTGAATTAAGAATGCATACTGTTCTAAAAGAAATTGAAGATTTAGCAAATAATGGAATTAAAGCTACATTTTTATGTACCATAGAAATTAAAGGACAAAATAAACCTGCTTGTGTTGCAGAGTTTTTGGCAGCTTTGTATGAGTAAAACACAAAAAAGGTTTTGTTAAAATTATCACTTTAGCAAAACCTTTTTTTCAATATTATCATATTTAATTATTTCAAAATACCAACTTTTTTTGCACTTCTAGAGAAAATCAATAAGAAAACACTAACAAAAAAAG
>CAXBPL010000175.1:0-3330 GCA_963977615.1 uncultured Polaribacter sp.
TATAGGTTCTGCTTTTATAAGAGATTTAGGGAAAAATGGTGTTGATAAAATTGATAATTTCATCAAACCAATTTTGGCATAAAAAAAAGCGAAACTTACAAGTTTCGCTTTTTTATTGACTTTAAATCTTATTAATTTATACTTTTTAAGTTTACGTCAAAAAGTAGGACTGAAACTTTTGGAATAGCAGTATTGCCATAAACTCCATATCCTAAATTGTAAGGAATTAATAAAACACCATCTCCACCTTCTTTAAAATAGGTAATTCCTTCTGTCCAACCTGGAATGACTTGGTTTAAATTAAAAGATATTCCATTATCATCACTTTCATCAAATACAGTTCCATCTAAAAAGTACCCTTTGTAAGCAACTGTTACATTAGAATTACTTGTAGGATTAGCTCCTGTTCCCTCATTATTTACAACATAATATAAACCAGAATCCGTTTTTGTAGCAACTAAATTATTGGTTTCAATATAATTTAAAATAGCAGCTTCATTTTCTAAAAGATAATCTGCAACATTTACTTTTATATCAAAAACTAAAACTTTTCCTCCAGATATGGAACCTGTGTTATTGCCAGATAAACCATAAGCTAATTCATAAGGAATTAACAGAACCCCTTCTCCACCTTCTTTAAAAAGCTTAATTCCTTCACTTAAACCCGGAATTATTTGTTTCAATTCAATTATTTCTGATGTACCTTGACCCATAGGTGTACCATCTAAAAAAGATAATTTATAGTCAATATTTACTGCAGAATTTTCTGTTGGTTTATTTCCTGAACCTTCCTCGTTAATTACATAGTATAAACCAGAATCTGTTTTTGTAGCATTTAGGCTATTATCACTAACATATTTAATAATGTTTGCCTCAGTTTCGAGTTCAATATTTTCATCATCATTTAAACAAGAAGTAAAAAGAATTACTGATAAAAAAAGATATACGTAAGATTTCATGTTAAGTTTTTTAATTTTTGGTACTGTTTAATAAAATATAAATTTAGAGATTTTTTTATCTTATAAATGATAAAATATGTTAATAATTAATAAACTTTTTCTCCATTTAAATATGTTGCAACTACTTTTGTTTTAGGAATTTCATTTCCATAGATTTTCATAATATCTTGATCTAAAATTATAAAATCGGCAAATTTACCAACCTCAATCGAGCCTTTTTCATCTTCTTCAAAATTAGAAAAAGCTGCCCAAATGGTCATTCCCTTTAAAGTTTCTTCTCTAGATAGTTTGTTTTCCATCTGAAATCCATACTCAGGAAAACCTTCTAAATCTCTTCTAAATGTAGCCGAAAAAAATGTTAGGAATGGGTTTACTTGTTCTACAGGAAAATCGGTTCCTAAAGCAATTTTACCATATCTATTTAATAAATTCCTATACGCATATGCACCTCTCATTCTATCTTTTCCAATTCTCTCTTGTGCCCAATACATATCTGAAGTTGCATGTGTAGGTTGTACAGAAGGCATTATATTATTAAAATCTTGAAAATCTTTAGAAGAGACAATTTGTGCGTGTTCAATTCTCCAACGTCTATCTTCTTCATCTTTCAAAACATCTTTATAAATCTTTAAAAGCCAAGTATTTGTTGAATCTCCAATAGCATGTGTATTCATTTGATATTCTGAAGCTACAATCTGTTTTGCTATTTCTTGATATCTTTCTGGAGGATAAATTAATGCTCCAAAATGGTTTTCTCTATCAGAATATGGTTTACGCATTGCAGCTCCTCTAGATCCTAAGGCTCCATCTCCATAAACTTTAAAAGAGCGAACATTTAAACGATCTGTTTTTATGATTCCTTTATTAATGTAATAATCAATTTGTTCTTGTTTATCTCCAGAAACCATTGCATAAATACGCATTTTTAAAGAATTTTGTTTCTGCAGTTCCTCAATTAATTCTATTGTATTTCTATCTAAACCAGCATCATCAACAGTTGTTAATCCGTAAGAAAAACAAATTTTTTGTGCATCTAATAATCCCTGAATTGCTTCTTGTTTAGAAGGTTCAGGAATCTTAATAAAATCCATTGCTGCATCAATTAAAACACCCGTAATTTCTCCATTTTTTAAAATAATTTCTCCTCCAGAAACTTTCGTGTTTTTTGTAATTCCTGATACATCTATGGCTGCTTGATTTACCAATAAGGCATGACCATCTACTCTACCTATAGCAACAGGAATATTAGGAAATAGAGCATCTAACTTTTCTTTTGTAGGGAATTCTTTAGTTTCCCAATCATTTTGATCCCAACCACGTCCTGTAATAAATTGTACATTTTTCTCTTTTTGAAATGTTACCAACCTATCTAAAACTTCTTGATAACTTTTAGTCCCTTCTAAAGATACTTTTTGCTGTTGCAAACCCATTCTGTAAAAATGACAATGAGCATCAATAAAACCAGGAACTATAGCTTGTCCTTTTGCATCAATGGTATCTTTTGCCTCAAACCTATTTTGAATTTCATCATTAGTACCTATTGCTATAAATTTCCCGTCTTTTATTGCAAAAGCTTCTGCAACTTCAAATAACTCGTTAACTGTATATGTGTTAGCATTAAAAACAATTAGATCTGCCTCTTGCTTTACACAGGATAATAAAAAGATTGAAAAAATAAATATAAATATCTTATTTTTCATAATAATTTAGGAGTTTATGTACATAATATAAATACCATAAATGAGCAGAAACTGAAAAGGAATTCTAACAACAGCTAATTTTTTAGAGCCAATTGCTGGTCTTTCTTTTGTAGCATCCCAAATATGAATTGGTAACAACAATATAAGTAAGATTATAATACTAATAGCAGAAAACTCTATGTATTTATCGAAAAAAAGCCCTACACCCAAAGAGATCTCAATAAACCCAATAAAATAGTTTACAAATTGTTTTGAAAAAAAATTAGGTATAAAATCTTTAAAAAAGTCAGGCTTTACAAAGTGCATTATTCCTGCAAAACAGAAAAAACACCCATAAATAATTTTTAAAATTAGCACTAAATTTTCCACTTGTATTTTTATTTTTAAAATATGATAAAAGGAAAATAGCTAAAAAATTTAATCAAATATGATTTTATCTTCTACTAATACTATTAAGATTCTCCCAAAAAATTTAAACTGCAACTGCTCCTTTTATATGAGGATGAGGATTGTAATCTAACAACTCAAAATCATCAAAAGTAAAATCTTCTATATTTTTTATTGATGAATTAATTTTCATTTTTGGTAAAGGTCTGATGTCTCTAGACAATTGTAATTCCAACTGATCTACGTGATTATTGTAAATATGAGCATCACCAAAAGTATGGATA
>CAXBPL010000176.1:0-3319 GCA_963977615.1 uncultured Polaribacter sp.
GTCTGTAAAGAAATTTTCCATTTCGGATTTTTCATCACATATTCAACAATTTGTTCTGTCATTTTTTCTTTTTTACTCCATTCTGGCTGTAAAAATAATTGACATTTTTTACCCACTTTTGCAGCTTGTTCTTCTGCAAAAATAAAATCAGATTGATTGTGAATAATCATTTTTAACTCATCTGCTTCTCTATAATTTTCTTCTAAAGGTAATTTTGTTTTCTTTGGAGAAAGACAAAACCAGTCCCATTTTCCAGAAAAAGAATAAGCTCCAGAAGTTTCAATATGCGTTTTAATATGATTTTTTTGAAGCAATTCAGTAATATAATCCATAGACCACATTAAAGGCTCACCACCAGTAATTACAACAGTTTTTGCGAACTTTTTTACGTTTTCTACAATAGTATCTGCCAACGTTGGTGGATGCAAATCTGCATTCCAACTTTCCTTAACATCACACCAATGACAACCCACATCACAACCACCAACTCTAATAAAATAAGCAGCAGTTCCTGTGTGAGAACCTTCACCTTGTATTGTATAAAATTCTTCCATTAACGGAAGCATCATTCCTTTATCAACTAAATCTTGTGTATTTTTATCCATCATCTACTTTCTTGCAGCAACTACTTCAATTTCAATTTTTGCGCCTGCCACCAAATTGGCTGCAAATGTAGTTCTTGCAGGTAGATTTTCCTTGAAAAAAGAGCGATAAATTGCATTCATTTTAGAGAAATCATCTATATCAGCTAAAATTACTGTGCATTTTACAACATCATTTAACCTTAAATTATGATGTTTTAAAACAGCTTCGATATTTAAAATCGTTTGCTTGGTTTCAGCTTCAATACCACCTTCTACTAATTTACCTGAAGCATGATCTTTACCAATTTGCCCAGTTAAAAAGTATAAATTATCAACTTGAACAGCATCTGAAAAAGGCACATTTTGCCTAGTTTGTTCATGTGATTTATGATGTTTTATGATCAATTTAGATTCATTTTGACATCCATAGACGAACATGAATGCTAAGAAAATTATAAATTTTATTGTTATTTTCATAAGGTTTTGATTTTCAGTACAAATATAATTAGAATAAAAGATAATTTTTTTATGCGTAAGTTGTTATTAATCAATGATTTTTTGTAAATTTGCACTCCTTTTTACAGTAACAGGTTCGTAAAAGGAAAAATAAACAAAATTTTATAAAAACATCTCTTACTGTTTTAATTGTTAAGAATCTGTAAAACAATAAGATACAAAAATTATTTTCAGGAATGTCTGAAGAAACAAAAAACACTGAAGAGCAAGTAGTTGCTACTGAAGTACAAGAAACAGCAACTCCAGCTGTTGAAGTAAAAAAAGATCCTAAACAATTTTTAGCAGATTTTAACTGGCATAAATACGAACAAGGTATTGATGAAGTTGATGAAGAAAAATTGAAAGAGTTTGAAGAAGCTTTAAAAGGAACTATCGGTTTTGTAAATGAAAGCGATGTAATTGAAGGAACTGTTGTAAGAATTACTGACAGAGACGCAATTATCGATATCAACTCTAAATCTGAAGGCGTTATTTCTTTAAACGAATTTCGTTACAATCAAGGTTTAAAAGAAGGAGATGTTGTTGAAGTATTGGTTGACAAAAGAGAAGATTCTTCTGGTCAATTAGTATTATCTCACAGAAAAGCAAGAGTAATTAAAGCTTGGGAAAGAGTAAACAATGCTCACGAAACTGGTGAAGTAGTTAACGGATTCGTTAAATGCAGAACTAGAGGTGGTATGATTGTAGATGTTTTCGGAATCGAAGCATTTTTACCAGGTTCTCAAATTGATGTTAAGCCAATTAGAGATTACGATCAGTATGTTGAGAAAACAATGGAATTCAAAGTTGTTAAAATCAACCACGAATTTAAAAACGTTGTTGTATCTCATAAAGCTCTTATTGAAGCTGATATTGAATTACAGAAAAAAGAAATCATTGGTCAACTAGAAAAAGGACAAGTATTAGAAGGTGTTGTTAAAAACATTACTTCTTATGGTGTGTTTGTAGATTTAGGTGGTGTAGATGGTTTAGTACATATTACAGATTTATCTTGGTCTAGAATTAATCATCCAAATGAGGTTGTTGAATTAGATCAAAAATTAAACGTTGTAATTTTAGATTTTGATGATAACAAATCTAGAATCCAATTAGGTTTAAAACAATTATCTGCTCATCCTTGGGAAGCTTTAAACAGCGATTTAAAAATCGGTGATAAAGTTACTGGAGAAGTTGTAGTAATTGCAGATTATGGTGCATTTGTTGAAGTAGAACAAGGAGTAGAAGGATTAATTCACGTTTCTGAAATGTCTTGGTCAACTCACTTACGTTCTGCACAAGATTTCGTAAAAGTTGGTGATAAAGTTGAAGCTCAAATTTTAACTTTAGATAGAGAAGATAGAAAAATGTCTCTTGGTATCAAACAATTACATCCAGATCCTTGGACAGATATTACCACTAAATTCCCAGTTGGTTCAACACATACAGGTACTGTAAGAAATTACACAAACTTTGGTGTTTTTGTTGAGTTAGAAGAAGGAATTGATGGTTTAGTTTATATCTCTGATTTATCTTGGACTAAGAAAGTGAAGCATCCATCAGATTTTGTAACTGTTGGTCAGCAATTAGAAGTTCAAGTTCTTGAATTAGATGTAGAAAACAGAAAATTAAACTTAGGTCATAAGCAAACTCAAGACAATCCTTGGGATGGTCATGAAGAAACTTACGAAATTGGTTCTATTCACGAAGGTCTTGTAAAAGACAAGAATGATAAAGGAGCAGTTGTAACTTTCTCTGATGGAGTAGAAGGTTTTGCACCAAGTAGATTCTTAGAAAAAGAAGATGGTACTAAATTAAACAAAGGTGAAACTTTGAAATTTATCGTATTAGAATTCTCTAAAGAATACAGAAGAGTAGTTGTATCTCATACATCTATCTTTAAAGAGCAAGAGCGTAAAAATATCAAAGCTCAAGTAAATAAATCTGCAGATGCAGAGAAAACTACTTTAGGTGATATTGGAGGTCTTGCAGCATTAAAAGAAAAAATGGAAGCTGGAGCAAAAAAGAAGAAATAATTTCCTTTTTAAACAGTAATTCTTAAATATTTAAAACCGTTACAATTTTTTGTAACGGTTTTTTTTGTGCTTAACTTAATTCAGAATCTTTTAAATCCTGAAACTTTAAAACACCAAAATTATATTTTAAATTAGGGCGTTCCCAAGCAAAAAAGCTTGGTCAGGCTTTACGTTACAATCTTTTTATGCTGAATTTATTCAAGTTTT
>CAXBPL010000177.1:0-3315 GCA_963977615.1 uncultured Polaribacter sp.
TACTTTGGCAATTTCTGCCCAAGAAGTTTCAGTTTCGAATTGTAAGCCTAACATAGTTTTGTTTTAAAAACACAAAAGTAAATAATATAAACCCTTTTTTTGGTAAAGACGAACTATTTTAATTTTGGATGAAAGTAAGTTCTGAATTCATGAAATTTAAGAATTAGTTAGAATTTCACAAATAAATTTAAATAAGTAAAATCGCTAAAAAAAATGAGTCGAATTTTTAAAATTGATTTAATGAAAGAATAAATTAGAGTAAGGATTTACAGACCAATTTTACACCCAATTTTGTCATTTCGAAATGAGCTTTTTTAAGCGATTGAGAAATCACATAAGTTGAGCAAGATGATGTGATTTCTCCTAAAAAGTCGAAATGACAAAGTATAGCTATAAATTTTATTTTAAAACACAAATTGTAAGTTCAAGTAGTTTCTATTTTTCATCGAAATTGTATCGTGAACAGGTCTGAATTTCTAAAATATATGCAATAATTTAAAATATTTTGCTATAATTAGTGAATTCGTAGTAAAAGTTTTAATTCACTACCTGCTTAAACTATCTTTACCGAAATTATAGTACCTTAAATTATAAAATTAAAATGGCAAATACAATAAAGAATCAAGAAGATATTTTAGCAAAATTAAATATCTACGAGTTAAATGAAATGCAGAATGAAGCCATTTCAGTAATTGAAAATACGACGAATACCATAATATTATCACCAACAGGAACAGGAAAAACATTGGCTTTTTTATTACCAACGTTAAAATTAATTGATCCTGAAAATGAAGAAATTCAAGTTTTAATTTTAGTGCCATCAAGAGAATTAGCCATTCAAATTGAGCAAGTTATCAGAGAAATGGGAACTGGTTTTAAAGTAAACGCAGTTTATGGAGGAAGATCGATGGCGAAAGATAAAATAGAAATTAAACATACTCCAAGCATTTTAATAGGAACTCCAGGAAGAATTTCAGATCATTTTGCAAACGATCGTTTCTCAAAAGATAGCATCAAAACTTTAATTTTAGACGAGTTTGATAAATCTTTAGAAGTTGGTTTTGAGTATGAAATGAGAGGAATTATCAACCAATTACCTAATGTAAACAGACGAATTTTAACATCAGCAACACAAGATGCAGAAGTTCCTGAATTTGTACAGTTAGATAAACCAACTGTTTTAAATTATTTAACAGGAAAAAAATCTAAAAAATTAGATATTAAAATTGTTGCTTCTCCATCAAAAAATAAAAATGAAACCTTAGTTGAATTGCTAAAACATATTGGGAATCAGCCAGGAATTATTTTTTGTAATTTAAAAAGTAGTATCGATCATGTTAGTGCATTTTTAACAAAAAATAAATTAGCACATAGTACTTTTTCTGGAGGAATGGAACAAAGAGATCGTGAGCGTTCTTTAATTAAATTCAGAAATGGAACAAGTCAAATTTTAGTTGCTACAGATTTAGCTGCAAGAGGAATTGATATTCCTGAAATGAAATATATTATTCATTACGAATTGCCAGAAAGATTAGAAGAATTTACGCACAGAAATGGAAGAACAGCTAGAGTAGATGCTAAAGGAACTGCCTATGTTTTAAAATGGGAAAAGGAAAATTTACCAGATTTTATTAAAGGTGCAACCAATGCAAATATTGATGCAAAACAGAAAATGAAACCTGTTTTTTGGGAAACGTTATTTATTTCTGGAGGTAGAAAAGATAAAATTTCTAAAGGTGATGTAGCAGGTTTATTTTTTAAACAAGGAAATTTAAACAAAGATCAATTAGGTATTATCGAGTTAAAACAAGATTGCGTTTTTGTTGCTGTGCCAGTTTCTGAAGCGAATAGGTTAGCAGAAGATTTAAATAATGTAAGATTAAAGAATAAGAAAGTTCGAGTTTTTGTTATTTAAATTTGATTCAAATTTAGATTTTTGAAAGTAATAAAGCAATTTTTGTTTTTTATAAATTAGTTGATGTTAAAATAGTTTTAAAAATTGAAGAGAATTTATCTTTTATTGAATAAAACTTAACAATAAAGCAAAAAAACTACGCATTTTATTTTCAAGATACTCAAACATTCTTAAATTTACAATTAATTGTTTTCAAAAAAGTATGATAGAATTAGCAGGAATTATTATTTTAGGAATATTAGCACAATGGGTTGCATGGAAATTTAAAATCCCAGCAATTTTACCTTTAATTTTAATTGGTTTGTTAGTAGGACCAATAGCTGCTGCCTATTTAAGTGAAGATGGTTCTAAATGGATAGAACCTGTTTGGAATGGCGAAAAAGGCCTGTTTCCTGGAGATAGTTTGTACTATTTTGTTTCCTTGGCAATTAGTATTATTCTTTTTGAAGGTGGTTTAACCTTAAAAAGAAACGAAATTAAAAACGTTGGACCAGTAATTACCAAACTAATTACATTAGGTTCTGCCATAACATTTTTTGGCTCAGGTATTTTAGCACATTATATTTTCGATTTAAGTTGGGAAATTTCATTTCTTTTTGCAGGTTTAATTATTGTAACTGGACCCACTGTTATTACACCAATTTTAAGAAATATTCCATTAAAAAAAGATGTTTCAACCGTTTTAAAATGGGAAGGAATCTTGATAGATCCAATTGGAGCTTTAGTTGCTGTATTGGTTTTTGAGTTTATTAGTGTTGGTGGAGGAGGAGGATTTACCAAAACTGCATTGATAGAATTTGGTAAAATATTACTTTTCGGAACTACATTTGGGTTCACTTTTGCTCATGCATTAACCTATGCTGTCAACAAAAAAATGATTCCTCATTATCTTTTAAATGTGGTTTCACTGTCTACAGTATTGTTAGTTTTTGTAGAATCGGAAGTTTTTGCACACGAATCTGGGCTTTTAGCTGTAGTTGTTATGGGAATGGTTTTAGGAAATGGAAAACTAAAAAACTTGAAAGAATTGCTTTATTTTAAAGAATCTTTAAGTGTTTTATTAATTTCTATTTTGTTCATTTTGTTGGCAGCAAACATCAATATAAGCGATTTAATGTTGTTGTATACTTGGAAAACAGCAGCTTTATTTGCAATTATAGTTTTTGTAATAAGACCTTTAGCCGTTTTTGGAAGTACTATTAATTCCAAATTACAATTTAATGAAAAGCTATTTATTAGTTGGGTTGGACCAAGAGGAATTGTAGCAGCAGGTATTGCATCTTTATTTGGAAGCAAATTGCTAAAACAAGGTGTTGAAGGAGCAGAATATATTACTCCTTTAGTATTTATGATTGTTTTAGGAACTGTACTTTTAAACGCAACAACAGCAAGATTATTTG
>CAXBPL010000178.1:0-3225 GCA_963977615.1 uncultured Polaribacter sp.
AAAAAGAAAAAGAAAATAACGGCTGTTATTAATAATGCACCTATAACAAAGAGTAAAATTTCATCTTGAATGTTTTGAGCATTTAATGTTCTAATGTATGGCATTCCAGAAATACGAACATCTACATTGTTATCTTTTTCGAATTTTTCTATGATCGGAATTAATTTATCAAAAATAAAATCTCTACGAACAGGTGTGTTTATAATTTCTTTTTTAATATAAATGGCAGTCTGTAAAGTACCTGTTTCTTTATTAAATAATAAATTATCGTAAAAAGGAAGTTTCTCAAAAAGTTCTTTTTTTATAGCAAGAACTTCTTTGGACGTTTTAGGGTTTTCAGAATATAAAGGTTCTAGAACAAATTTTCTTTTATTTCTATCTGCTTTCAGTTTTTGAACATCGGCAATTGATATAGTAAAATCAATTTCATCTAAATCATCAAATTGTTTTACTAAGTTATTCCAAGCGTTAAATTTTTTTGGCGTAAAAACAGTAGAATCTTTAATTCCGAGAATTACGAGGTTGCCTTCTTCTCCAAAAATTTCTAGAAACTTATTATATTCTAAATTTGCTTCGTGATTTTCTGGTAAGAGATTTGCCTCTGTATATGAAAACTGCATATGCTTCATTTGGGAAGCTAATAACCCTGTAATGATTGCAATAACTATTAAAACTAAGTATCGGTTTCGTAAAATAATACTTGCAACTTTTGTCCAGAAATTCATGTAAAAAAATATTTTTACAAAGGTAGGTAAATTGTAACACCGTGTAAAATAAAACTCGTTTGACTTTTAGTACTTAAACAGAGATATCTACTTATTTAAAATTAAAATGATAAAAATTATCCGTGTTTAATTTTTGAATTTTCCTCATAAAAAAAATGCTAAAAAATTATTTTTTAGCATTTTTAAATATCAATTTTATTTCTTGTTAAAGTAATAACTCGATTTTAAACAGTCATTATTTCTTTCTCTTTTACAGCAAGAATCTCTTCTATTTTCTTAACATATGTATCTGTTAATTTTTGAACATCATCTTCTGCAATTTTTTTCATATCGTCAGAAATATCAGTTTTTTTAATATCGTTATTAGCGTCTTTACGAGCATTTCTAATACCAACTTTAGCATGTTCAGATTCTGATTTAGCTTGTTTTGCCAAACCAATTCTTCTTTCTTCTGTTAATGGTGGTACATTAATCATGATAATATCACCATTATTCATTGGGTTTAAACCAAGATTTGCAATTTGAATTGCTTTTTCGATTGGTTGTAACATATTCTTTTCCCAAGGTTGAATGCTTAAAGTTCTTGGATCTGGAGTATTTACATTGGCAACTTGACTCAATTTAGTTTGCGAACCATAATAATCTACCATTACTGTACTTAACATTGCAGGTGTTGCTTTTCCTGCTCTAATTGAGCGAAATTCTTTTTCTAAATGCTCAATTGCATTGTGCATTGCTTCTTTTGCTGTATCTAAAATAAATTCAATTTCTTCGTTCATCTTTTTTTAGAATTTGTAAATTTTATATGTTCTTGGTTTCATTTCAAAAAACGAAATTATTAGAACAGATTTTTAAAAATATTAATTTTCAACAATTGTACCAAGTTTATCTCCAGAAACTAATTTTAGTAAGTTTCCATTTGTATTCATATCAAATACAATAATAGGTAATTTATTTTCTTCACTTAAAGTAAATGCAGTCATATCCATTACTTTTAAACCTTTTTCAATAACATCTTTAAATGTAATTGTTTCAAATTTAATAGCGTCTTTATTTTTTTCTGGATCTGTATTGTAAATACCATCAACTCTAGTTCCTTTTAAAATACAATCTGCATCAATTTCAATTGCTCTTAAAACTGCTGCAGTATCTGTTGTAAAATAAGGGTTTCCTGTTCCTGCACCAAAAATAACTACACGTCCTTTTTCTAAATGACGAATAGCTTTTCGTTTAATATAAGGTTCTGCAACTTCTTTAATTTCTAAAGCAGTTTGTAAACGCGTATGTACATCTTCATCTTCTAAAGCACTTTGCAAAGCCAAGCCATTTATAACAGTAGCCAACATACCCATGTGATCTCCTTGAACTCGATCCATACCATTTGCAGCTCCAGCAACGCCTCTAAAAATATTTCCACCACCAATAACAATAGCAATTTCAATACCTTTTGCTACTACTTGTTTTATTTCTTTTGCATATTCAGCAAGTCGTTTTGGGTCAATTCCATATTGTCTTTCGCCCATTAAAGCTTCGCCACTTAATTTTAAAAGAATTCTTTTATATTGCATATTTTATTTTGAGAATTACGCAAAATTACATTTTTTTTTGATTTTTTTTGGCGGAAACAAAAAATCTTCCTTCGTAATTTTAAATAACCTTAAATTTTAAAAAATATTTGCATCAGTTTTAAAAGAAAATTTACTTAGAAAAATGATAAAAATATTTTTTAATGTATATTTAATTCTCTTTTTTTTAGATAAATGTGCTGAAATGCCTACAGAACTTTAATAACTTCTTTAAATAATGTAATCATATTTGGTTCAGCTTTTCCTGCAACAGCAATAATTTCTGCAATATCTACAGGTTGTAAATTTTTAGGATCACATTCATCTGTTAAAACAGAAATGGCAGCACAAGGTAGGTTTAATTGTTTGGCAACAATAACTTCAGGAACTGTACTCATTCCTACAGCATCAGTTTCTAAAATTTGCAACATTCTATATTCTGCTCTTGTTTCTAATTGTGGGCCTAAAACACTGGTATAAACTCCTTGATGCAATTGAATTTTTTGTTCTTGCGCAATTAAATTCAATTTTATGTTTATTTCCTTGGAATAAGGTTCTAACATATCCGCAAAAATATTTCCGAAATTATTAGCGCCATTAAATGCTAAAGGCGAACTTCCTTGTAAATTAATATGATCTTCAATCAACATTAAATCACCTTTTTTATAATCTAAATTGATTGCTCCAGCAGCATTTGAAATCAGTAAGTTTTTGATTCCTAAACCATGCATCGTTCTAATTCCATAGGTAACTTCCCAAGCATTATAACCTTCATATAAATGAAATCTACCAGACATTACTACTACTTTTTTGCCTGATAATTCTCCATAAATTAATTTCCCAGAATGAAACTCTACAGTTGCCACAGGGAAATTTGGAATTTCTGAATACAAAATTTCTTTTTCAATCGAAATTTCATTCACTAATTTTCCCAA
>CAXBPL010000179.1:0-3222 GCA_963977615.1 uncultured Polaribacter sp.
AGTTGTTTGTAATTCCAAATAATTGAGAAGCCAAACCAGCAGTAACAATAGTAACAGCTGCTTGAATGGTAAACATCGTAGCAAAATTGATTACGTAATAAATAACTAATACACCTTTGCCTAATTTTTTATAGCCATCTAATAAAGTTTCGCCAGTTGTAGCTGCATATCTTGGACCAAATTGAAAAAACGGATATTTAAAAATGTGAACCAACAACAAAGCCCAAAGCAATCCAAAACCAAATTCAGCACCAGCTTTTGTAGATTGCACCAAATGAGAAACACCAATTGCAGCTCCTGCAAATAATAATCCTGGTCCTAAAGATTGTAAAAATGATTTTTTCATTCTTAACCCTTCTCAATAATGGCTGCCAACAACTTTTTAGCACGTAATAATTTTACTTTTACGTTGTTCATAGGCTCGTTAATTTGCGTAGAAATTTCTTTGTAACTCAATTCTTGAAAATAACGTAACTGTATTACTTCTTGGTATTTAGGTTTTAATTGTTTTATATCTCGCAACAATTTTGCTAAATTTTGCTCCCTAATTATTTTATCTTCTGGAGTTGGGTTTTCATCTACTACTAAATAAATTTTTTCTTCTTGTTCTTTGGTGGTTTCGCTAAAAATAGAAGTTTTTTTCTTTCGTAATAAATCGATATAAACATTTTTAGAAATGGCAATCAACCAAGTTTTAAAAACATAATTTTCATCAAACGTATGAATTTTATCAAAAGCTTTAGAAAAAGTTTGGATAGCAATATCTTCAGCTTCATTTTCGCTTCTTGTTCTTTTTAGCTGATAATTATAAACATCGCCCCAAAAAGTATTCAACAAAAAACGAAAAGAAGACTGATTCCCTTCTTTCGCTTTTAAAATATGTGATTCAATTTTGGTGTTGTCTATTTTCAATGATTGGGTTTTGAAATCAAATTAGCAATAAATATACTAATTTGAATCAACAATAAAGAAATTTCTAAAAAAGGAAGGAAAAAAATAATCTGTGGTTCTTGAAGTTTTTTTGCTGAAAGACCAATGATAATATATTGAACTAAAAAATAGCCAAGTACAATTCCTAAAATTATTTGCCAAGGATACAAGAAAAACAAAATAATTGCTAAAACGTAGAATAGCAGTTTAGAGATCACAAAAAGATTTAAAAATAACTGATTTTTAAATTTAAAATGTTCCTCTATAGAGCTTAAAATTCGTTGTTCTTGAAACCAATCGTTAAAAGATTTTGGTGCATCAGTTTCAATAAAACTATTTTTAGAAATTGCATAGCTTGTGTTTTCTTTGGTTGCAGCATCTTTTATAAACAAATCGTCTTCTGCAAACTTTATTTTTATGTGTTTTATAAAACCGTTAACTTTAAAAAACTCCGTTTTTTTATAGGCCAAATTATTACCAAATGCCATAAAAGGAGAACCTTGTTTTGCAAAAGAAAAACATTGAATCGCTTTTAATAATCTATGAAAACGAATTAAAAGGTTGTTAAAAGAGTTCTCTTTTTTATATTTTTCGTACCCTAAAACAATCGTTCTTTTTAAGGTGAATTTTTTGCTCATTTCAGTAATCCAATGTTCGCTAATTGGATTCGAATTGATGTTTGTAAATAATAAATGATCGTATTTAGCAGCTTTTATACCCAAGGTTAATGAATACTTTTTGTTGTTCCAAAAAGCTTCGTTATTCTCTACGCTTACAACTTTAATATTTTTGTGTTCTGCTACAAATCCTTCAATAACATCTTCAGTATTATCTGAAGAGGCATTGTCTATTAAAATAATTTCGAATTCAGGATACTCTTGAGCTAAATAATTGGGTAAGTTTTTTTGTAAATTAGTGGCACTATTTTTTGCAAAAACAATTAGAGAAACTGGAACTTTTTCAGCATTATTTGATCTTTTCTTTTGCTTAAAAAGAAAAGAAGAAAAGATAAGATAATAAAGTATTTGAATTCCTGTAAATGCTACAAAAACGTAGAAAACTACAGCTATAATCATTGCTTTGAAATAAGTTTATTTATGTTGTGGCTCTGAACAAGTTTCAAATTCATCTGCTGGTTTTCCACAAAAACCACAAGCTTCACCATTTTGATTTAACATTGGGTTTTGGCTTGCACAAGTTCCTGCAAATTTACCATCTTTTTTAGCCCAAATTTTAATGCAAATTCCAGCAACTCCAAGACCTAATAAAACTAAAGTTATCAATAATAATTTCATAATAAGTAATTATAATGCAAAGATACATATTCTATTTTGTCTATAAAAAATCTAATGTAAGTATTTATGAAGTGACTTTTATTATAGATATGGGTCATAAACTATGATATCAACTAAAATTATTAACTTAAATTTTTAACATCATGAAAAAGTATTTTGCTGAATTATTTGGAACTTTCTGGCTTGTTTTTGGAGGTTGTGGTAGTGCAATTTTTGCTGCTGGATTTCCAGAATTAGGTATTGGTTTTGTAGGAGTTTCTCTTGCATTTGGATTAACGGTTTTAACAATGGCTTATGCAGTTGGGCATGTTTCTGGAGCACATTTTAATCCTGCAGTTTCCATAGGTTTATGGGCAGGAGGTAAGTTTGAAGCTAAAGAGCTTCTTCCTTACATTATTTCACAATTAGTAGGCGCAATTTTAGCAGCATCTGCTTTGTATTTTATTGTTTCTGGAAAATCAGATTTTGAATCAATTGGAGGTTTTGCAGCTAATGGTTATGGAGAACTATCTCCAGGAAAATTTTCAATGCAATCAGCTTTTATTGCAGAATTTTTACTAACCATGTTTTTTATGTTGGTAATTTTAGGAAGTACGTATCCTAAAGCTCCAAAAGGTTTTGCAGGAATTGCAATCGGTTTAACTTTAACACTTATTCATTTAATTAGTATTCCTATTACAAATACATCTGTAAATCCTGCACGTTCTATGAGCCAAGCAATTTTTGCTGGTGGTGATTATTTAATGCAATCTTGGTTGTTTTGGGTTGCACCAATTGCAGGAGCGATTGTTGGTGGACTAATCCACAAAGCGCTATTTGATAAAGAATAATTTTTATACTTTATTTTTATACAAACCAGATAAATGTATTGTTTATCTGGTTTTTTTGTATGTTTACTTTTTTTGAAACTCAATTTGAACGAACAAGAATTTATTGAACACTTAAAACAAGGGAAACAATCTGCATTTAGTCAACTTTTAGATGATTATCAGCAGAA
>CAXBPL010000180.1:0-3221 GCA_963977615.1 uncultured Polaribacter sp.
CCAAAAGTATGTCTAATAAATCCTGTTGTGTATTTTGCTATGAATATTTCTGATAAAAAAAGGATTATAGAAATCAGGAAATATTTTAAGTTAAAGGTCATTTTATTATGCATTAAAAATTATTAGAGTTATAGAGAATACAATTATTATAGAAAATAGGATTTTAAAAATTATTTGTTTTTCGATATTTTTAATTTTAAAAACTTCTATAACTATTTTAGATATTGAGTAACCAATTCTTGATATAAAAAGAAGTATTAAGAAACTAATAACTATAAATACAATCATATTTTGGATCTTTTAAAAAAGCAAAATCCCATAAAATTTAGATGAGATTTTGCTTAAATTATTCATTTATTTATCAATTATTTTCCCAATCTATTTTTCTTGAAGCGAACATTACACCAGCTAGAATTGCGAATAAACCAATACTACCCACTAATAAAGCATAGTTTTCTAATTGAATGATTACAAAAATAAAAGTGTATAAAGCTGTTAATGAAATTCCTATAAAAACTGGAAACTTTATGTTTTTTAAAATTGATTTTGAATACAATGTGATTAAACTAATTACTGCAAAACCAGCAATTAAATAGGCTTTTAAAAAGCTGCTGTGTTCTGAAATTGAAATCAATAAAGTATAAAACATGGTGAGCGCAACACCTATCATTAAATATTGAAAAGGATGGATTTGAATTTTACTCATCGTTTGAATTAAAAAGAAAATCAGGAAGGTTAAACCAATTACTAAGAAACCATATTTTGCAGAGCGTTCACTTTTTTGATATTCATCTACAGGAATCATAAAGTTTACGCCAAAAGCAAATCGTTTTAAGTTCGGAATTCCTTTAAAAAATTGTTGAGAATAAGGTCTGTTAATATCCAGAATTTTCCATTTTGCATTAAAACCCTCCTCTGTGATTTTGTCAGAATTATAAGGTAAATATTCACCTATAAAATTGGCAGTTTTCCAATCCGATTTTACGTTAACATCTGTTTCTTTTCCAATAGGAATAAACTGTATTTGCTTGCTTCCTTTCATATTAATGTTCATGGAAAATGTGGTTGTTTTTTCTTTTGGAACATCAATAAGTTGCAATGTTTTACTCTCTAATTCATTTAAAGAAACATCATTTTGAGCATTATAATTGTTTGTATTATAATCATCATTAAAATGCGATGAAGAAAAAGGATAGCTGTTTTTATTAATGTTGATTGCAAACAAACTATTAGCTCCTTTTAGATTGGTGGTTTGTACAATCAACTTAATTTTATCCCATAGAATATGTTCATCTTTAATTTCTTTTTCAGAAAAATCAGGTTTTTCAAAAGAACCATTTATTATTATTTCACTTTGATAAACAGCAGTTTTATAAATTCCTCTAGTTTTTTCTTCTGGATTTATGGTTGATATAATATCCAATTTTTCTGGAAAAAAGAACGCGTATTTAGTACTTTCTATTTCCTCTTTTAACCATGTTTTTGTTTTATCTTCATAAGTGCTTTTTGTTGTAAAAACCTTATAAGGTACTTTTAAAATGGGACCATAAATTAAAACTTCATCTCCCCATTTCTGATTTATTTCGCCAACAACATCTTGTTGTCTCATCATTCTTTCTTGTATTAACATTTCAATGTAAGAAAGTGGAATCATTAAAATTAGAATTAAAATTCCCACCATTAGCATTCTTGATGTTATAGAATTTTTTGTCCATTTACTTAGTTTTCCTTTTTGATCTTTGTTCGTTTCCATAATTATTGAATTTGTAGTATTTGTTGTGTATTAAAAATGCTTTCTCTTACTTCTTGGAATGATAAGAGTAAAATATGTTTATAATTAAAGTGATGAAAAGTGTTACAGTTCTTGCCTAATTTGTAAGATTTTAAATAATATTTATAATATTCAGGAAGCAGTATTGTGCCAATTAAAAGCACACCAAATAAATACGGACTTCTTTTACCATTGCCAAAACAGACATATTGTAAGGCGATTTCGTCTTCTACTTTTGTACCATAATTGGTTAGTAAATGGTAACAATCGTGTCTTTCTACTTTTGGTAACAATTCAAAATTATTTTCTGCTAACAATTTACCAAGGTGATAACCAAAACGATCTTTAGGGTAGGTTAGGAGTTCTTTAGCAGATATTCCCCAAGGATTTTTGTTTTTAAATTTGATGTAGATTCTTTGAGAATGTTCAAACAACCAATAAATTAATTTCTTTCTCATTTTTAATTTTTAAAAGTACTTTGAAATACAAAGTGATAGTTCAAAAAAATATCTTATTTGTTTTTTATTAATTTTTCAAGTGCTTCAATGTGTTTTTTAAATTCCATTTTACCCAAATTGGTTGCTATGTATTTTGTATTTGGTTTTCTGCCAATAAATTGTTTTTCTACTTTTATAAAATCTACTTTTTCTAAAGCCTTTGTATGGCTTGCTAAATTGCCATCTGTTGCCCCTAATAATTCTTTTAAAGTTGTAAAATCGGCAGATTCGTTCACCATTAAAACCGACATTATTCCTAGTCGTATTCTATGATCGAAAGCTTTATTGATGTTAAGAATTATGTTTTTCAAACGAACTTGTTTAGATTATAAAAATAGTGCTATTTTTTATCATATTTAAAGTACATAATTGCACCATAAATAATGTGCATAAAACCAAAGCCAATTACCCAAAACCAAAATCCATAACCAGGATATAAAGCAGAAATTAAACCCAAAACAATTTGAGTGTATCCTAAATATTTAATATCACCCAATGTATATTTTGATGCATTTAGTAAAGCCAAACCATAAAAAAGCAACATTAAAGCTCCTGTTTGTCCATATTTTTGATTGCTTAAAATTATGATAATGTAAATTCCACCTGCCAACAATGGTACAATAAAACTTGTTAATAATCTTTTGGTTAAAGAATCCCAAATCTTTTCATTGTTCTTTTTTGCTTTTTTTGTGGTTAAAAAAATGGCAGTTCCAATGCTTAAAAGAGTTATAATTATTAGATCTAAAATTATCAAACGAAATACTGTTCCATCTAAAATTAAATATTCTCTGCCACTATTGCTAACTAACCAATAAGCAAAAGCTGCACCTATTAGTGCATAAATTCCTGCTAAAATACCAGACAAACCACTTAAAGAAATAAATCTTGATGATTTATTCATTAATGTTTTAATTTCTGATATGTCTCTTAAATAATCTTCTTGACTCATTTTT
>CAXBPL010000181.1:0-3207 GCA_963977615.1 uncultured Polaribacter sp.
GCTAATTCCCTATTTTTACTTTCAATATCGCTTCTTAATTTATCATTATTTAGTTTGATAATTTTTTGTGAACTCTCCAATTCTTTGAGTGCTAATTTTCTTTGTGTCTTTTCCAGCAATTCTTCTCTTTGTCTTTTATAATAAGATTTTGATGCAATATGTAAAACATAAAATAGCACAACAAAAGAGATGAAATAAATCCCAATAAAAACATTAGACAAATACCAAGGTTTTGAGATTGTAAAAGAATATTCAGCAATATTGTCAGTTAATTTATTATCTATAGAAGCTCTAACCTTAAAAGTGTAATCACCAAAAGGTAAATTCTCAAACAATAAATAATTGTTTTTAGATAATTTACTCCATTTTGAGTTTAAACCTTCTAAAAAATATTGATATTGTATTGAAGAGGTTTTATTGTAATTGGTAACACTATATGAAAACTCAAAATTATTTTCTAAGTTCGTAAAAACTTTAGGTTCAAGTAAACTTACCTTTTTTTGTGCTTTATCTGTCTCATTATTAAAGATTCTATTAATTTGAATTTCAAAATCTTTGGGTTCTACAATTTTATTTAAATCTAACGTTAAATAACCATCTGAAGTACCAATTAAGTACTTTTTATCATCTAAAGATATCATATTCTCATAACCAGAAGCTCCTTTTTGCATGGTTCTATTGATGGGAATAATTTCCAAATCTGGTTTTTCACTAAATTTTCCTGGCGTAAAATAACGGATGTCATTTGCTGTAAAAGACCACAATTTATTGTTTACGTTATCGAATATTAGCTTTGCCGATAAAAAATTATCTTTTGGAATTAATTTACTAAAAACAGAATCTTTTTCAAAACGGTCTTCTTTTTCTGAATATTTAAAAACTCCATTTTTAGAAGCATATAAAATATCTTTCTGATATTGAATTAAGCTTGAATGAATTCCCTTTTGAACAGAGGTATCTTTAGTAATTTCTATTACATTTCTAAAATCTTCATCAACTTTTAGCTTAAAAACACCTTTGTATTCGTGATTTACAAAAATATTTTTTAAATCTTTTAATACAAAATATTTACTAGACGTAGAAAAACCATCAATTTTATTTCTTAAAACCCATGAATTATTCGTTTTTTTTAGAATATACAAACCATCATAACCACCTTGTACAATTGTATTTTCATCTATTTTAGAGACACTCCAAGTACCATCTATGCCTTTTATTAAAGTGGCATTATTATCATTTACAACAAATGTTCCTGAATCATGACTACAAAATAAGGTATTGTTTACTTCTTGTAAATTCCAAACTTGACCTTCTGTATTATTCACAAATTCAAATTCGTCATCAGAATTTTTTCTTTTAAAGTATAATCCTTGATTTGTGCCTAAATATAAATTGTCCTCAAAAACTATCGAAGCATAAATTGTGCCCCAAAAATTAGTTCTTTTTACAAACGATTTAAATGGAGAATGAAAATTAATAGTGTTAATTCCATTATCCAATCCAAGCCAAATATTATAATCTATATCTTCAAAAATAGTTAGTACTGTATTATTGCTTAAGCCAGAACCTTGAGTTATATAGTAAAGAATATTTCCATTCTTATCTAATTTAATTAAACCATTAGCAATAGATCCTAGAACAATATTTCCGTTTTTGAGTTGTTTTGCACTATATAAAGTTTTCTGTGATAAAAATTCATCTGCTGGAATCTTCCATTTTTTTAATTCATTATCAGCCAAATAATAAAAACCATTCTTTTGAGTTAAAAAAAATAAAGTATCATCTTTTAAAAAAAATGCTATTATTTTATTCTCTTTTAAAATTGCATCATTAGAAATTAATTTAGGGACGCCATTTTCAATCATAAAAACACCTTTCCCTAATTCTTGAAAATAAATGATATTTTCTACTTTAGATAGTTTTGTAATATTCTTCTCAGAGTCTATTATTTTTAAAGATTTTGTTTCTAAATTGTAGAGGTAGATTCGCTGTAAAGATTTAAAAAGCATCCATCCATCTAGTTCAGCAATTTCCCAAATCTGCTCATCTTCGAGCATTTTTACTCCTTTTTCTTTTGCTATAGAAGTAAATTCTAAAAAACCAAATTCGTTTTTTTCCCAAAAACCAAAATCCATATAAAAACCTGTATAGATTTTCTCTTTGAATGATTTAACAGAACGCATAATAGTTTCATTTGGAGTGGTGTACAACTGCCAATCTGCACCATTAAACTCTAATAAACCTTTATTATTAGCAACGTAAATATATTTATTAGATGATTGAGAAATGCCCCAACTTTGATTTTCTGCACCATAATCTTCCGTAGAAAAAACTTTGATTGGTGGCACCTCTTGTGACAAAATGAAAGGGCAAAAAATAAAAAAAGCAATAAAAAATATTGATATTTTTCTAATCATGTGTAATTCAATTTGCCACGAATTTAGCAAAATATAATCTTGATTTGGTAAAGAATTATAAATTTTGATTTAAAAAATATTTTATTTTTAAAAAAACACTAGATGATTTAACATTATTTTAAGATTTTTATGAGTTTTTTAGTAAATTTGTAAAAAATAATAATTTAAAATATTGATGAAAAATTTAGGGACAGCAAACATTTTAATGTTGCTATTATGTTTACTAATTATAATTATTGCCGAATATTTTTTTTTAACTGGTGATAAATTACATGGTATTTTTATTGGGCTTTGGGCTCCTACTTTATTAGGAGTAATGATTTACCTAAAATTGATTACTAATGAGCGCAAATGATATCGTTTTCTACTTTTCTATCTTTGTAGGAATATGCGTAATTATTTGGGCATATTTTATGATACGTGCTTTTAACAAAGCTAGTAAAGGCTAATTTTTCTTCATACTAATTGCCAATCCTCCACCTTCTGCTAAATGAAATTTCACTTTAGAATTCTTTGTGATTTCTATAGTTTCAAATTCAATTTCTAAAGGATTTTTGTCCCAATGAGCAGCTTTTCCATCCTTATAAATTTTAGCTTCATACATTGTATTATCGTCTAAGAAACTAAAATCTATTTCAATTTCTCTTGAATTTTCATCAGTAATACTTCCTAAAAACCAATTACCTGTTCCACGTTCTTTTCTAGCGATTGTAACAAATTCACCAACTTCTCCATTTAAAACTTTGGTTTCAGACCAATCTACACCAACATCTTTTATAAATTGAAGAGG
>CAXBPL010000182.1:0-3193 GCA_963977615.1 uncultured Polaribacter sp.
TTCATGTAATAGAAAACTTTAACTCTAAATTTAATGGAACTGCAAATGGAGCAACTTTAGCCGTAAATCAACAAACAAGAGTTGCTGGTTCTAATACAGTTTTAGGAAATCCTGTAGATGTTGCTTATGATGGTTCAACTAAAACCGTTTATATAGCAGAAGCAAAAAACGGAAAAATATTAGCTTTTAATAATATTAGTGCTGGTGGAAATATAACACCAATTTATAGTGCAGATTTATCATCTGCATCTGCTGTGTACTTTCACAATGAATAAAAATCATTTGAATTCATTATATTAAAAAGTCTTTCGTAAATTCGAAAGACTTTTTTTTTGTTAAGAAATCATTAAATTAATCTCTAAAATAAAATTCATAATAGTAATACTATTATCTTTGCAATCAAATACAAGAAGAATGAAAAACTTATTATCAATTTTAAAGATATCTGTACCAGATAAAATTTATATAAAAGATCCTGAAACGTCAGATTTAGGAAAAAGAATTATAGAAAATAGTATCTTGTTAATTTATGAAATAGGTTTTGAGAGTTTCACTTTTAAGAAATTAGGGAATAAAATTGGCTCAAATGAAAGTTCTATTTACAGATATTTTGAGAGCAAACATAAAATTTTGCTATATTTATCTTCTTGGTATTGGGCTTGGTTAGAATATCAATTAGTAATTGAAACTTTTAGCCTTTCTGACAAAAATGAAAAATTAGATAAAGCCATTACTATTTTAACAAGAACAGTTGAAGAAGACACTAATTTTTCTCATATAAATGAAACCTTATTGTACAGAATAATTGTAAACGAAAGTTCAAAATCTTTTTTAACCAAAGAGGTTGATAAAGATAATAAAGAGGGCTATTTCGAAATTTACAAACGCCTAATTTCTAGATTAGAAGTTATGATTAAAGACGTAAACCCTACATACGAATATCCTTTAAGTTTAGCGAGTACAATTTTAGAAGGTGGTTTGCATCAGCATTTTTTAAATGAGCATTTTCCTTCAATTACCAACTGCTTAAACAATACGTCACCAACAGAATTTCTTAAACACATCGTAACAAAAACATTAAGTTAATTTATGGAACAACAAGAATTAACGCCTTGGGTGCGTTTTGTAAGAGCTTTAAAACTAGAAAGAAAAGATATTATTCAAATATTATATTACTCCGTTTTTGGAGGATTCGTATCTTTAACTTTACCCTTAGGTATCCAAGCAATTATCAACCTAATACAAGGAGCACAAGTTTCTACTTCTTGGATTATTTTAGTAATATTTGTTACAGTTGGTGTTATTTTTTCTGGTGCCTTGCAAATTATGCAATTAAGAATTGTAGAAACCATACAACAACGAATTTTTACAAGAGCTGCTTTTGAACTTTGTTTTCGGTTTCCAAAAATAAAAATGACGGAATTAAGAAACAATTATCCTCCTGAATTGGCAAATCGTTTCTTTGATACGTTAACGTTTCAAAAAGGAATCTCTAAAATTTTAATTGATGTACCAGCTGCAATTTTACAAATAATTTTTGCCTTAATTTTACTATCATTTTATCATCCTTTCTTTATTGTTTTCGGTATTTTTTTATTGTTATTAATTTATATCGTTTTTAAATTCACCATTCAAAAAGGCCTACAAACCAGTTTGCTAGAATCAAAAATTAAATATAAAGTTGCTCATTGGATTCAAGAAGTTGCTAGAACAATCATAAGTTTTAAGCTTTCTGGAAAAACTGATTTAGCAATGACTAAAAATGATTATTTGGTTGATAAATATTTACAAGCTAGAGAGAATCACTTTAAAGTATTAATTATGCAATTTACGCAAATGATTGGTTTTAAAGTTATTGTAACAGCTAGTTTATTATTAATTGGTGGTATTTTAGTGTTGAATCAACAAATGAACATCGGACAATTTGTAGCTGCAGAAATTGTAATTTTATTAGTAATTAACTCTGTAGAAAAACTAATTGTTGGTTTAGAATCTTTTTATGATGTGTTAACATCTATCGAAAAAATAGGCCAAGTTGTAGACAAAGAATTAGAATCTCAAGAAGGAGAAAGTCCTACTTTTAAAGATGGTTTATCAATCGAATTAGAAAAAGTTACATTTAGAGTAAAAGATAAACTGACGCCTATTATCAATAATATTTCATTAAAAATAAAAGATAAAAGTAGAATTTTAATTACTGGAGAAAGTGGCTCAGGAAAATCGAGTTTATTACGTTTAATTGCTGGAATTATAGAACCAACAGAAGGAAATATTTACGTTAATAATTTATCTTTAAAAAGCTTATATTTAAATCATTATAGATCTCAATTGGGTTTATCCTTATCTGAAGAAACTACGTTTGAAGGTACATTAAGAGAAAATCTTATTTTTAGTAATGATAAATCTAAGGATGAAATTATATATAAAGTGCTAAGTGCAATTGGATTATCGGAGTTTTTAAGAGAACAAATAAATGGTTTAGATACTGTTTTGTATCCTGAAGGAAAACAAATGTCTTACACTATTTCTAAAAAAATAATTTTAGCTAGAGCAATTATCAAACAGCCTAAAGTTTTAATTTTAGAAGATCCTTTAGATCAATTTAATTCAGATGAATCTGCAAAAATCATAGAATATTTAACTGGTAAAGAAAGACCTTGGGCACTTGTTGTTGTAAGTAATAAAAAAAGTTGGATAACAAAATGTAGCCAAATAGTTATTTTAGAACAAGGAGAAATTAAATATAAAAATTAGAAATATCATGTTAAATATATCTAAAAACGAATTACATAAGAAAGTCGATTTAACTAATTACGCTTCTGGTAAAAGAGTTTTCAATAAGAAATATTACAAGTCTTTTAATAATTTTTTGAAAATTTTTGCACTCCTAATATTTATAGCGCTGTTTTTACCTTGGACACAAAATATTACTGGAAATGGTTTAGTTACTACCTTAACTCCAGGCCAAAGACCACAAACAATACAATCTCAAATTCCTGGCAGAATTGAGCAATGGTATGTAAGAGAAGGAGATTATATTCAAAAGGGAGACACTATTTTAAGAATCTCTGAAGTAAAAAGTGAATATTTTGATGATCAATTAATTGAAAGAACGAACAATCAAATAACTGCAAAAACATCTTCTGTTGATAATTATAAATTTAAAGTAAGTGCTTTAGGAAGACAAATTACT
>CAXBPL010000183.1:0-3189 GCA_963977615.1 uncultured Polaribacter sp.
GCAGGAAGTTTAGGACAATCAATCGCAAAAGGTTTATTGAAAAATAAAGTTGTGAGTTCTTTGTATTTAACAAAAAGGAACACAAGCTCTATTGTTGGTTTCGAAAATTATAATGAAGTAATTTTAACTTCAAATAATAAAGAAGCAATTAAAAATGCTGATATTTTAATTTTTGCTGTACAACCAAGGCATTTAGAAAAAATATTAATAGATTTTAAAGATTTGTTACAAAAAGAGCAAATTATTATTTCTGTAATTACTGGTTTTTCAATTCAAAAAATTGAAGATATAATTGGTGCAAATCATTTTATAATAAGAGCCATGCCAAATACAGCAGCTTCTGTTGGGCAATCTATGACGTGTCTTTCTCCAAACGAAAAAGGAAGAGAAAAAGTAGAAATTGCAAAAACTATTTTTAATAGTTTAGGAACTTCCATGCAAATTCCTGAAGAACAATTACAAGCTGCAACTGTTATTTGTGCAAGTGGAATCGCTTTTTGGATGCGTTTAATTAGAGCTACAACACAAGGTGCAATTCAATTAGGTTTTGAAGCACATGAAGCGCATGAATTAGCAATGCAAACATGTTTTGGAGCAGCTAGTTTATTAAAAGAATCTGGCAATCATCCTGAAGCAGAAATAGATCGAGTTACAACTCCTGGAGGCTGCACTATAGAAGGTTTAAACGAAATGGAACATCAAGGTTTGAGTTCGTCTTTAATTAAAGGAATAAACGCCTCTTTTGAGAAAATAAATCAAATTAAAAATTAAATAGTTGCTAACCAAAAACTATCAACCAACCATTAAAAACTACAATTATGCCATTATTTAACGTGTATCCTTTGTATAATGTTACTCCAGTTTCAGCAAAAGGAGCTTATGTGTATGATGAAAACAATACAGAATATTTAGATTTATATGGAGGTCATGCAGTAATTTCTATTGGACATGCACATCCTAAATATGTGGAAGCAATTACCAATCAAGTTGCAAAATTAGGTTTTTATTCTAATGCAATTCAAAATCCTTTACAGGTTGAATTAGCCAATAAATTAGAAGCACTTTCTGGTTGTAAAGATTATGAATTATTTTTATGTAATTCTGGTGCAGAAGCTAATGAAAACGCTCTAAAATTAGCTTCATTTCAAACTAATAAATCTAGAGTTATTGCATTCAAAAATGGTTTTCATGGACGGACTTCTGCTGCAGTTGCTGCAACAGATAATAAAGCCATCATTGCACCAATTAATGCACAACAAAAAGTAACGATTCTAGATTTGAATGATTTAGAAGCTGTAAAAACTGAACTTGAAAAAGGAGATGTTTGTGCTGTTATTGTTGAATTTATTCAAGGTGTTGGAGGTTTAGACCAAGCAACTGCTAACTTTTTTGAAGAAGTAGATCTTCTTTGTAAAGCAAATAATACGCTATTTATTGCTGATGAAGTTCAGTCTGGTTATGGACGTTCAGGAAAATTTTTCGCTTTTCAACATTATAATGTAACTCCAGATATTATTTCGATTGCCAAAGGAATGGGAAATGGATTTCCTATTGGTGGTATTTTAATACATCCAAATATCAAAGCAAAATTCGGAATGTTAGGAACTACATTTGGTGGAAATCATTTGGCTTGTGCTGCTGGTTTGGCTGTTTTAAATGTTATTGAAGATGAATTTTTAATAGATAATGTAAAAGTTATTTCTGAATATTTTATCAAAATTGCAGAAACAATTCCACAAATAAAACAGATTAAAGGAAAAGGTTTAATGATTGGTTTAGAGTTTGATTTTGAAGTGAGCGAGTTGCGTAAAAAATTAATTTACGACCATCATATTTTTACTGGTGGAGCATCCAATAAAAAATTATTACGAATTTTACCTCCTTTAAATATAAATAAAGGACATATCAACCAGTTTTTTGAAGCTTTGGTTGAGGCTCTTGACGAATAAAATATTGTAAACTAAAAACATGAATACCTTACTATCCATAGAAACTAGAAACGCTGTTTTGTTAATAATGGCTCAATTTTTAGGTGAAGAGAGAAAAGAAATCATCAACATCAATAAAAAAGATTTAGAAGGGTATAAAGGTGATGATATTTCTATGTTAGATCGTTTAAAAGTAGACGATGCAAAAGTTGATGAAATGATTGCTGCTGCCAAACATTTAGCTTCACAAAATGATCCTGTTGGTGTTGAGCGTTTTAGTTTTAAACATGATAATGGCATGCAAGTTTATAACAAAACTGCTTCTTTTGGAACCGTTTTAATTATTTATGAATCTAGACCAGATGTTACTGTAGAAGCTGCAGGAATTGCTTTTAAATCTGGAAATAAAATACTTTTAAAAGGTGGAAAAGAGTCGCTAAATTCCAATTTGAAAATTGTAGAATTGTGGCACAAAGCTTTAAAACAGCACAATGCTTCTACAAATTGGGTTGAATATTTACAATTCAACAGAACAGAAACGCAAACGTTTTTAGAAAAACCAACGCAAAAAGTAGATTTAATCGTTCCAAGAGGTGGAGAAAAATTAATCGCTTTTGTGAAAAAACACGCTACTTGTCCTGTAATAATTAGCGGACGTGGAAATAATTTTGTCTACGTTCATAAAGATGCTGATACAAAGATGGCTCTTGATATCATTATCAATGGGAAATCTAAAATATCTGCTTGTAATGCTGTTGATAAAGTTTTAATTGATGAAAATTTACCAAATAGCAGAGAATTTGTAAATCAGTTAATCGAAAAATTAACGAGCCTTAATATTGACGTTTTAAAAGCAAAGAACTTTTCATCGGATGAAATTTGGTATGAAGAATTTTTAGATTATAAAATCTTGATTGGTAATATTTCTTCTAATGAAGATGCAATTGCTAAAATCAACAAATATTCTGGAGGACATTCATCAGTAATTATTACTAAAAACAATGAGGTTGCAAAAACGTTTATGGAAAACGTAGATACAGCAGCTGTTTATCATAATGCTTCTACTCGTTTTACAGATGGAGGTCAATTAGGTTTAGGTGGCGAATTGGCTATCAGTACAGACAAATTACATCAACGTGGACCTATTGGACTGCAACATTTAGTAACCAATAAATGGTATGTTCATGGAAATGGACAGATTAGGAATTAGTTGTTAGTTGTTAGTTGTTAGTTGTTAGTTGTTAGTTGTTAGTTGTTAGTT
>CAXBPL010000184.1:0-3116 GCA_963977615.1 uncultured Polaribacter sp.
GAATTATTTCTAATTGAGATTCTAATTCCAAAACTTGTTTAGGAACCACAATATTTGTGATATGAATTCTAGAACCAGCTTCATCTAAAGCATCAATAGCTTTGTCAGGTAAATAACGATCAGTCATATATCTGTTCGTTAATTTTACACACGCTTCAATAGCATCATCTGTATAATTTACATGGTGATGTTCTTCATATTTATTTTTGATATTTTGTAAAATCTGAATGGTTTCTTCAACCGAAGTTGGTTCTACAATTACTTTTTGAAAACGACGTTCTAAAGCACCATCTTTTTCGATGTTTGTTCTGAACTCATCTAAAGTTGTAGCACCAATACATTGTATTTCACCTCTAGCTAAAGCAGGTTTTAACATGTTAGAAGCATCTAAAGAACCTGTGGCACCTCCAGCACCAACAATGGTGTGAATTTCATCAATAAAAAGAATAATATCATCATTCTTTTCAAGCTCGTTCATTAAAGCTTTCATGCGTTCTTCAAACTGACCTCTATATTTTGTGCCAGCAACCAAACTTGCTAAATCTAAAGAAACAATACGTTTATCAAACAAGATTCTAGATACTTTTCTATCTACAATTCGCAACGCTAAACCTTCAGCAATGGCAGATTTACCAACACCAGGTTCACCAATTAACATTGGATTGTTCTTTTTTCTTCGACTTAAAATCTGCGAAACTCTTTCAATTTCTTTTTGACGACCAACAACAGGATCTAGTTTTCCTTTTTCTGCTAAATCAGTTAAATCTCTACCAAAATTATCTAAAACAGGTGTTTTTGATTTTTTTACAGATTTTCCTTTTTGTTGTTCAAAAGGATTCGATTTTTCTGATGGAAAACTATCATCTGAAGGAGTTTCTGCAATTGGGTTTGATGGTAAAATAGCATCAATATCATCTACATGTAATTGTTTGTATAAAGCTTTTGCTTCATCATAATTTACATTGTATTTTTGAATTAACTTTGTTGTTGGGTCGTTTTCATTTCTTAAAATACACAATAGTAAATGCGCTGTATCAATTGCGTCACTTTGGTATAATTTAGCTTCTAAGAAAGTTGTTTTTAAGGCTTTTTCAGCTTGTCTTGTTAGGCGTAAACTAGGTTTATCTGTATTTTCTATAAATGTTGGGTTGGATGGATTTAGTTGCTCTAACTTTTTACGCAACAAAATTAAATCAACATCAAATGCTGTTAATATCTCAATTGCTTTTCCATCTCCTTTTCTTATTAAACCTAATAAAAGATGTTCTGTTCCAATAAATTCGTGGCCTAGTCTTAAGGCCTCTTCTTTACTAAAGGTGATTACATCTCTTACTTTTGGTGAAAAATTATCGTCCATATTTCTTTTGTCTTGAGGTAAAATTAGTCTCTTTCTTTTTTACATAATTACAAAAAAGATGCCAATATAAAAAACTGACAAACTGACTAATTATTTAAAGGTATAAAACAAATACAAATGATACAAATAAAAGACTGTTAAAAATTATCAAAAAATGTTGATAACTATGATGTTTTCCAATGGATAAAACCTTTGTAAATACTGTAAGAAATAGTATCTTGCCTTGTTTTAAAAATTTGGTTAAATACTAATAAGAATTATATATGTCAGAAGGGGAAAAGTTAATTCCGATTAATATTGAAGAGCAGATGAAAGCTGCATACATTGATTATTCAATGTCAGTAATAGTTTCAAGAGCATTACCAGATGTTAGGGATGGTTTAAAGCCAGTTCACAGAAGAGTTTTGTTTGGTATGCATGAGTTAGGAATTAAAGCAACAGGGTCTTATAAAAAGTCTGCAAGAATTGTTGGGGAAGTTTTAGGAAAGTATCATCCTCATGGAGATACTTCTGTGTACGATTCTATGGTACGTATGGCACAAAGTTGGAGTGTACGTTATATGATGGTTGATGGTCAAGGAAACTTTGGTTCTGTAGATGGAGATTCACCTGCAGCAATGCGTTATACTGAGGTTAGAATGCAGAAAATATCAGAAGATATGTTAGCTGATATTGAAAAAGATACTGTAGATCACCGTTTAAATTTTGATGATACTTTACAGGAGCCTACTGTTCTACCAACTAAAATACCTAATTTATTGGTTAATGGAGCATCAGGAATTGCTGTTGGTATGGCTACAAATATGGCACCTCATAACTTAACAGAAGTTATTAATGGAACCATTGCTTATATTGAGAACAACGATATTGAGATCGATGAATTAATGCAACATATAACTGCACCAGATTTTCCAACTGGTGGAATTATTTATGGTTATGATGGTGTTAGAGAAGCTTTTCATACAGGTCGTGGACGTATTGTAATGCGTGCAAAAGCTATTATTGAAGAGGTAAAAGGACGTGAGTGCATTATTGTTACTGAAATCCCTTACCAAGTGAATAAAGCAGACATGATTAAGAAAACTGCTGATTTGGTAAATGAGAAAAAACTTTCTGGTATTGCCAATATTCGTGATGAGTCTGATAGAAATGGAATGCGTATTGTTTATATTTTAAAACGTGATGCAATTCCGAATATCGTATTAAATAAATTATTTAAATACACACAATTACAAACTTCTTTTAGTGTAAATAATATTGCCTTAGTAAAAGGAAGACCAGAGCAATTAAACTTAAAACAATTAATACATTATTTTGTTGAACACAGACATGAAGTTATTGTTCGTAGAACAGAATTTTTATTAAAGAAAGCAGAAGCAAGAGCACATATTTTAGAAGGATTAATTATTGCTTCTGATAATATTGATGAAGTTATAAAAATAATTAGAGCTTCTAACAATGCAGATGAAGCTAGAGAAAGTTTAATTGAACGTTTTGAATTGACTGAAATTCAAGCAAAAGCAATTGTAGAAATGCGTTTGCGTCAATTAACAGGTTTAGAGCAAGATAAATTACGTGCAGAGTTTGACGAGATTATGTTAACAATTACGGATTTGAAAGATATTTTAGCGAACGAACCAAGACGTTATGAAATTATCAAAGAAGAATTATTACATATTAAAGATAAATATGGTGATGAGCGTAGATCTATTATAGAATATGCTGGAGGTGATATGCGTATTGAAGATATGATTCCTGA
>CAXBPL010000185.1:0-3101 GCA_963977615.1 uncultured Polaribacter sp.
CTTAAACGTAGTGGTTTCTTATGTTTAAAAACTATCTTGAAATCTTTTAATAGTAATCTTTACGATTCTTCGATTCATTTCTGAAGCATTGCTGTAATATTGCTGATATTCTTCTATAGAAAAATGACCAAGAATACTACCTATAATCATATTTCTAAACTGAATGTCTTTTTCTAAAATAGATTTAATTTTCAGATTCTTTTTTTCATCTGAAATACCAGAGAAATCTATTTTTCTTTTTTGTAGATAATTTTTCAAAAAAGCAATCAATAACTCATGTTGCATTTTAATAATCGGACGAATTGTTTTATTCTGAAACAATTCAAAATCTGACATATTTTCTTTGATAATTTCGTTGATTACAGGTCTTTCTTTAGTCATTGTCTAAAATAGTATCTAATTCTAATTGATAATCATACTGCAAATCTTCATGCAATTTATCAATCGCATTTTTTGCCATTTTTATTTGTGTCTGAAATATATTCTGTAAACGATTACTTCTTTTAAAATAAGGATTGTAATTTTTTAGTTTTTTTGAAAAGTGCAATAATATTTCAACTTCTGTTTCTTTTTTCTTAGAAAAACGAATAAATTTTTTACAAGAAGTTAAAATTTTTCTGATTTTTTTTCTGACATAATACCCATTTTTGGTATCAATATCATCAAACTCATCATCTATAAAAAGCTTGATATTTTCTATATACTGAGCTTCATTATGTGCTTCAAATAATAAATAAGTCAACAATTCTTTATTTTCAACTTTAAATCTTGCCAATTGTAAGCACAATTCTTTTAACTCATTAGCAGTTTTGTGAGTTAATTCGTCTTTAAGTTGTTTAATTGTTGATGCTTTCACTTATAATTGATAAAATACCTGCAAGGTTTTAAAAACCTTGCAGGAAAATTTAAAATCTATATTATTTATTTTTCACTAGGTATTTTAACGACTTCGTTAACATCAGCTTCATAATTTACACCAGGAACTTTAAATCCAAACAAGTTAAAAAACTCATCACTATATCCTTGTAAATCTCCTAATTCAGCTAAATTTTCTGTTGTTGCTTTTTCCCAAAGTTCTGCAACTTCTGCTTGTACATCATCATACATTTCCCAATCGTCAACTCTAATTCTTCCTTTTTCATCCAAAGCTAAATCGCCTCCAAACAAACGCTCACTATACAAACGTTGAATTTGCTCAATACAACCTTCGTGAATTTCCTTATCCTTCATCACTTTAAACAACAAAGAAATATACAAAGGAATTACAGGAATTGCAGAACTGGCTTGTGTTACCAAAGCTTTATTTACAGAAACATAGGCTTTTCCACCAATCGATTTTAAATCGTCAGTAATTTCAAAAGCAGTTGCTTCTAAATGATCTTTTGCAGCACCAATAGTTCCATTTCTATAAACAGGTTTTGTAACTTCTGGGCCAATATAAGAATAGGCAACAGTTGTTGCTCCTTCAGCAAGTAAATTTTCTGCTTTTAAAGCATCAATCCACATTTTCCAATCTTCACCACCCATTACTGTAACTGTATTTTCAATATCATCTCCTTCTGCAGGATTTATAGATATTTCTGAGACAACTCCTGTGTGAAAATCGACTGTTTTATTGGTAAAAACTTCGCCAATTGGTTTTAAAACCGATTTATATCTTTTTCCTGTATTTGGATGTGTTCTTACAGGTGATGCTAAACTGTAAATTACCAAATCGATTTGCCCTAAATCTTCTTTGATTAAGTTAACAACCTCTTGTTTAATTTCGTTCGAAAAAGCATCTCCATTGATACTTTTTGCATATAAACCTTCTTTATGAGCATGTTTTTCAAAAGCGGCTGTGTTATAATAACCTGGAGAACCTGGTCTACCTTCTGTTGGAGCTTTATCAAAAAAGACACCAATTGTTGCAGCATCAGATCCAAAAGCACTTGTAATTCTTGAAGCCAAACCAAAACCTGTTGATGCTCCTAAAACTAATACTTTTTTTGCTCCTTCAATTTTCCCTTTCGATTTTACATACTCTATTTGATTGAGTACATTTTGCTCACAACCTGTTGGATGTGATGTTAAACAAATAAAGCCTCTTGTTCTTGGTTCTATAATCATTTTTGATAGTTTTTAATTATTTCTAAAACTCAAAGTTTTAAAAACTTGAGAGTTCTTTTAATATTTTATATTTAATTTGAAGCTAAAAACTCCAATACATTCTTTTCAATTCTTCCCAACACATTTTCAGAAGATGCTTTTATAAAAGTTTCTCCAGTAATTTGTTCGTATAATTCTATATATCTGTTAGAAATTTCAGTAATTTTATCATCATTCATTGTTGGAATTTGCTGATTTTCTTTTCCCTGAAAACCGTTTTCAATTAACCATTGACGTACAAATTCTTTTGATAATTGCTTCTGATGTTCTCCTTTATCTTGTCTTTCTTGATAGCCATCAGTATAAAAATAACGAGAAGAATCTGGTGTATGAATTTCATCAATTAGCACAATTTTGCCTTCTTTGGTTTTTCCAAATTCGTATTTTGTATCCACCAAAATTAAACCTCTTTTTGCAGCGATTTCTGTACCTCTTTGAAATAATTTTCTGGTATAATCTTCTAAAACTAGATAATCTTGCTCACTTACAATACCTTTTGATAAAATTTCTTCTCTAGAAATATCTTCATCATGATCTCCATTATCTGCTTTGGTTGATGGTGTAATTATCGGATTTGGAAATTTATCATTTTCCTTCAAACCTTCAGGCATTTCAACACCACACAAAACTCGCTTTCCTAATTTGTATTCACGAGCTGCATGACCAGAAACATAACCACGAATTACCATTTCTACTTTAAAAGGTTCACATAAATGACCAACAGCCACATTTTCATCAGGATTTGCCAATAACCAATTAGGAACAATATCAGCAGTACCATTCATCATTTTGGTGGCAATTTGATTCAAAATTTGCCCTTTGTAAGGAATTTGACTTGGCAAGATAACATCAAAAGCAGATAATCTGTCTGTTGCAATCATTACCAAAAGGTCATCATTTATATTATAAACTTCTCTTACTTTTCCTTTATAAACAGATTTCTGATTCGGAAA
>CAXBPL010000186.1:0-3093 GCA_963977615.1 uncultured Polaribacter sp.
TGCTTTGCCTAATTCTGGGTTTCTGGTAAAGATTAATAGTAAGTTTTTACTTTTTTTCATTGATAAAATACATTTTTTAAACGTTTTTACCACATAGAAACATAGGTCACATAGCCTTTGTATTCTATATTTTTATGTGATAAAATTTTATTTTTTTATTCGCACAACAGTGGTTACTGCCAACTGAAAACTGTTTTTACTGCTCACTTATTTTAATAAACTTTCTCTCCTTTTTTCAGCCATTTGCTCCAACTTTTGTTAAAAGTATGTACTTTTTCTGTTGATTTTCCTAAAGTATCAATCACTTTAAAATCGGCATTTTTCCATTCAAAAATTCCTCCATATAAATTGTAAACATTGGTATATCCTTCTTGAATTAATTTATGGGCAACAGTTTCAGAACGAATCCCTAAAGAACAATACACCACAATTTTTGCGTTCTTGTCTTTTGGTAATTTTGCAATGGTTTCTTTGATTTTAAAATTATCATAACCAACACAAATGGCATTTTCTAAATGACTAATATTAAACTCATTTTCCTCTCTTGCATCTAATAAAATTGCATCAGTTTTTGGCATTGCTAAAGTTTCAACAGACATATAAGGAACATTTCTAGTGTTCCATTTATCAAGAAGTTTATCTAATTTTTTCTGACCAAAAGTTGTGGAGCTAACAACTAAAAAAAGGATCAATATTTTTTTCATTTTTGATTCTATTAAGTTCTCTTTAATTTTTGATTAAAGGATTCATTTAAAATTGTCATTCCTGTGAAAACAGGAATCTATAATTGAATTCCAAACCCTTGTAAACCAGATTCTAGTGCAGGTAGAATTTCTGTATTATCCCAAATTCCAGTAACAATGGTTCTAGAATATTCTTCAGGCAACAAGCCATTTTGCATCAACTTACTTGTTAATTTATAATTGTATTCTAATGTTTTATGTGTAAAGTTAAAACTATTATTTGAATCGTCTAAAATTGCATACCAAACACTAGGATTACCATCATTTGCTGGCATTCCAATAACACCAGGATTCAACCAAAGTTGGTCTTTTTCTTGATGATGAAAAGGTAAACCACAATGACCAGCAATAATTACATTACTATTTGTAGCCTTAAAATTTGGTTCTTTAATGTTCCAATCTGTAGATTTAAAAATAAATTCTGATACATTAAAATACGAACCGTGAACAACAGTCACATTTTTATCAGCATATTTAAAACTGATATTATGAGGCAATGTTTGTAAAAAATCTAGTGAATTTTCAGATAGTTTACTCTGTGCAAAAGGATACCAAAGTTGCGAAAATCCATCACATCTTGAGCCTTCTCTAAAATCGCAACCACAATCTTCTGCATTTTCTCTTAGTTGAATTTCTACATTACCAACAATACTTTTTGCGCCCCAAAGTTTAAAAAGTTGCACAGTTTCTTCAGGTTGAGCACAATACCCAACAATATCTCCTGTGCAAATACAATTTTCTGGAGCAATATTCTCCTTTTCAGCAATTTGTTTTAAAGCTTCTAAAGCTTGTAAATTGCTATAAACACCACCAAAAAGCAATGTTTTTCCTGATATTTTGCCTAAATCCATTATTTTTTGATCCATTTTGGAATAAAATATAAAATGATACAACTAAAAATTCCCCAAACATTTACCCAAAGTAAATTGGCATATTTTCCTTTTGTAAAAATAAGCGATTCTGGAAACCAATTAAACACTAAAAAGATTCCAAAAACCAAACCACAAACTACTGATAAATAAAAACTAATTTTTGGCACTTTCACATTCCAGAAAATAAATATAGGTGTTAAGCCAATAACCATTGTTCCAGAAATTGTGGTGGCAGATAAAATTTCTGCATTTAAAAAAACAGGAATTGTTCCTAAAACTGCAACAGCAATCATAGAAATTCTTCCAAAAGAAACCGTTTTTCCTAAATTTAAATCTACTGCTAACAATTTAGAAAATGAAGAAAAAGTAGAATCTAATGTTGATGCTGCAGAAGTTATCATTATAAAATTTATAACTAATAAAATAACAACTCCAAATGCTTTACCAACTTCTACAGCTGCTTGACCTTGCATTCCTTTTGTTTGGGCATAAACTCCAATCAAACTAAAAAGTACAATACAAATTGCGCCTAAAATACTTGCCCATAAAAAACTTTTTCTTGTTACTTTAGGTGATGAAATAAACCCTCTATCTGTTAAAACAGGATCGTGAAAAGGATAACTAAAAGACTGAATAAGTGCTGCAAAAAAGAGATTTAACCCGAGCTCAAAACTCCAAGTTCCAGAGGTGATTATTTGTTCCGTAGAAAAATCATCAGTAGTAAAAATTGTTCCTAAAATAATCATCAATAAAACAGAAAATAACACCATTTGAATAACATCTGTAAAAATGGAACTGCTTAAACCACCTTTAACAGCATAGCTTAATGTTAAAATTGTAAATAAAATAATTGACCAATAATAAGAGGAGCTTCCTACTTCACCAAAATAACTTCCTATAACCATTGTATTACTCCAAACCTCGTTAAAAAGTCTGAAAGCTATCAGAATAGAAAAAATAGCCATGGCTTTTTTACCAAATTTGGATATCAGAAATTCGTGAATACTTTTAAAATTTCCTTTGGTTCTTAATTGATAAATAATGATTCCTGCAACTGCAAAAGATAAATAATAACCAGCATAGGCAACTCCACCTACCAAACCAAAATCTAACCCAAGATTTGCTGCATTTGTAATGCTTTTTGCAAAAATCCAAGAGATAATTAAGCTTCCTGTTAATACCAATGTATTAGGTGCTTTTTTCTTATTGACAGCTTTAAAAAACTGATCTGTGGTTTTTGCTAAAGGAGACATGAAAAATAGTATTAAACTTGATACTAAAATTAATCCCCATTGATAATTTATTACTTCCATAAATTTATATAGAAGACCTCACAGGTTTTTAAAACCTGTGAGGTCTAATGTTATTCATTCCACCAAACTTTTACGTCTAAACTATTTCCATTGGTTGCAGTTTCTGCAACTTTATAATTTTCTGCATTTAATGCTGCTGCATCTGCAGGATAAGGCATTCTCACA
>CAXBPL010000187.1:0-3027 GCA_963977615.1 uncultured Polaribacter sp.
CTCATACTTTCAGATGCACTTCCACTTTTTCTATTTGCTTCTGCAATAAATCCGTTCTCTGGTTTTTCTTTTATCAAACTTAAAAAAAGTTCTTTTAAATCGTCGTTTGAAGCTCCTTTTCTTATAAAATCTCGCAGATTAAAAACACCATCATCAAACAAACAATTTTTAAAAGTTCCTGTACTTGTAATTCTAATTCTGTTACAATCGTTACAAATAGTTCTTGTAAATGCAGGAATAATACCAAAAGTTCCTAGATGATTATCAATTTTATAATTTCTTGATGTAGATGATTTTTCTGATTGGATTTCAGAAACATCAAACTCGGTTTTCACTTCTTCTAGAATTTTTCTAAACGTCCAATTTTCTTGCATTTCACGTTGTCCTTTTCCATTAAAAGGCATTTCTTCTATAAAACGTACAGCAACATTTTTATCTTTCGTTAATCTTACAAAATCGACAATTTCATCAGTATTAAAACCAGATTGCACAACCACGTTTAGTTTTAAATTTAAACTACTTTTTTCTAGTAATTCGAACGTTTTATAAACTTCTGGATATACATCTCTTCTTGTAATTTTTGCAAATTTTTCTCTGTCTAAACTATCAATACTTAAGTTGATATTTTTTACTTTTTTGAGTTGCTCAATTTTAGCAATATGATGCGAAATTAGCGCGCCATTTGTAGTAATATTTATGGCATCTAACAAATCGTTATGAGATAACATTTCTAAAAAACCAACAAAATCTTTACGCACAAAAGGCTCTCCACCTGTTAAACGCACTTTGTTTACGCCCAATTCTGTCAACACACGAATTAAACGATACATTTCTTTAAAAGTCAGTAATTCTTGTCTGGGAACAATATCAATTCCATGAGCAGGCATGCAATATTGGCAACGCAAATTACAACGATCTGTAACTGCCAATCGCACGTAACTTATTTGTCTACCAAAATTATCTATTAATTTGCTCATTTCATTTGTAAAATTAATACTGTTTTTCAGATTGATGACTGATAAAAATCACTTTAATTAGGCAGCTTTTTACTGATCAATCCATAAAAGAAAGCTCCTAAAAGTGCCCCAGCTAATAAGATTAAAGCAGGAATTAATTCAAAGCCAAGAATTACAAAAACAGGTGCTGCACAAGCTCCAGAAATTCCCCAACCTAAACCAAAAAGTGTTCCTCCAAAAATAGTACTTATAAAGCCTTTCTTCTTTGGTTTTGGAACAATTTTGTTTCCATTTATATCTTTTATTTTTCCATATTTAAACAATTGCATAAATATAGCAGAAATTACAACAGCCCCTCCAATAATACCAAACATGTGGAAAGATTGGAACTTAAACATTTCGTAAAAACGATACCAAGAAATTGCTTGAACTTTACTCAAAATAATTGCGAAGAAAATTCCGAGAATTAAAAATTTGATGTTTTTCATTTGAATATATTTTGATTTTATACCTATAAGGTTCTAAAAACCTTGTAGGAAAAATTATGATTGTTCGTTTAAAATAAGATAGGAATTATAAACCACGTTGCAATAATTCCGCCAATAAAAAAGCCTATAACTGCTAATAATGATGGTAATTGAAGGCTACTTAAACCTGTAATTGCATGTCCAGAAGTACAACCTCCTGCATAACGTGTTCCAAAACCAATTAAGATTCCTGAAACTATTAAAATCAAAAATCCTTTCATTGATGTATATGCATTTTGTCCAAAAATTTCATCAGGAAAGTATTGATTGCCAACATTGCTAAACCCTAAATCTGTAAGTTCTTGAACCGTTTGTGGGTTTAAATCGATTGTTTGATTAGGAATTAAATAATAGGCAGCAATAAAACCACCAATGATTAAACCGACTACAAACATTAATGCAAAAGCTTGATCTTTCCAATCCTTTTTAAAATAATCGGAAAATTTATCTGCACCTAAAATGGTACACATCGTTTCAAAGTTAGTAGACGCCCCAAAGTTTTTACCAAAGTAAAAATATAATAAGAGTGATATTGCTATTAAAGGCCCACCAATAAACCAAGGCCAAGGTTGTAAAATAAAATCCATAATTTGTAATTTTAATTAGTTCTCAATTCAATTTCCTTTAATTTCAACAAGGTTTTTCTGACAGAAAATTAAACCTATAATTTATCATGTAAATAATTCATAATTATTGTTGTTGCTCCAAGATTGTCTTCAATATATTTTTTGTTGATGTTTCCTGTTAAACTTCTAAAATTTGCATCATTTTTTAAACTGATAAAATTTTCATTTAATTCTGCTTGATTTTTGATGGAAATACAACCACCAATTTTAACTAAATCTACAGCTTCTTTAAACTTATCGAAGTTATTGCCAATAATTACAGGAACGCCAAAAGTTGCAGGTTCTAAAATATTATGCAAACCCGTTTTTAAACCTCCACCAACATAAGCAAGATCTGCAGCTGCATAAATTTTGGTTAAAATACCAATGGTATCAATAATAAAAACTTGATATTCTTTTAAGTTCTTATTCGTTTTATCAGAAAATAAAACACACTTTTTATTAATTGATTTTTGTAATTCTAAAATGGCATCACTTTTAATATTATGTGGTGCAATAATAAATTTATCTTCTTCAGAAGCATTATTATTGATGTAATTCACCAATAACTCTTCATCTTCTTGCCAAGTACTTCCTGCAACAATTGTATATTGATTGTTTTTAAAATCGTTTATAAAATCTAAAGAATTATCTTGGTTTAATATTTTAGAAACTCTATCAAAACGAGTATCTCCAGCAACTGTAACCTTCGTAAAATTGATAGATTCTAACAATTCCTTTGATGCATTATTCTGAACAAAAAAGTGATGAAAAGCTTCTAAAGACTTCCTCATAAAACCTCCATAAGGTTTAAAGAAAAGTTGTTTTTCTCTTACTATTCCTGACACTAAAATTGTTGGTATTTCCTTCGCTTTAAGTTCATTCAAAAAATTTGGCCAAAATTCATACTTTATAAAAATTGCCATTTTTGGATTTACA
>CAXBPL010000188.1:0-2992 GCA_963977615.1 uncultured Polaribacter sp.
TTTTTGTTAACTACTCCCCTATTTTGTTACTATCTTTTTATTGTAATTCATTCATTGTTTATGTAGTTTTGCGTGCTTAACAACAACACAACAAATGAGCACTTCAAAAACGATTAAATCTGCCTTAATTTCGGTATTTCACAAAGATGGTTTAGCACCAATTGTACAAAAACTAAATGACTTAAATGTTACTATTTATTCAACTGGTGGTACAGAAAAATTCATTAAAGAATTAGGTATTGATGTGGTTCCTGTAGAAGATGTTACTTCTTATCCATCAATTTTAGGAGGAAGAGTAAAAACTTTACACCCAAAAGTATTTGGAGGAATTTTAAACAGACAAGATCATGAAGGTGATGTTGCTGAAATGAAAGAATATAACATTCCACAGTTAGATTTGGTTATTGTTGATTTATATCCGTTTGAAAAAACAGTTGCTTCTGGAGCTCCTGAACAAGATATTGTAGAGAAAATTGATATTGGTGGAATTTCTTTAATTAGAGCATCAGCAAAAAACTTTAAAGACACATTTACGGTTTCATCTATGGAACAATATGATGAGTTTTTATCAATCTTATCAGAAAATAATGGAGAAACATCCATTGAACAAAGAAAAAAGTTTGCTGCAAAATCTTTTAATGTTTCTTCTCATTATGATACTGCCATCTTTAATTACTTTAATGAAGATGAAGTTGTTTTTAAAGCAAGTGAAACCAACTCTAAAGTTTTAAGATATGGAGAAAACCCACATCAAAAAGGATATTTCTTTGGAGATTTAGAGGCTATGTTCGATAAATTACATGGTAAAGAATTAAGCTACAACAATTTATTAGATGTTGATGCTGCTGTAAATTTAATGAACGAATTTATTGGCGAAGACCCAACATTTGCAGTTTTAAAACATAATAATGCTTGTGGTTTTGCACAAAGAAGCACCATTAAACAAGCGTATTTAGATGCTTTGGCTGGAGATCCTGTTTCTGCTTTTGGTGGTGTTTTAATAGCAAACAAAGAAATTGATGCTGCAACTGCTGAAGAGATTCATAAATTATTTTGTGAAGTTGTAATTGCTCCTTCTTATGCTGATGAAGCTTTATCAATCTTAAAAGGAAAGAAAAATAGAGTCCTTTTAATTCAGAAATCTACAGAATTACCAACTCAAAATGTAAGAACTGCTTTAAATGGTTTGTTGGTGCAAGACAAAGACTCTAAAACAGATACGTTAGCAGATTTAACATACGCTACAAACAATAAACCTTCTGAAAGTGAGTTAAAAGATTTATTATTTGCTTCTAAAATTTGTAAGCATACAAAATCAAATACCATTGTTTTTACAAAAAACAATCAGCTTTTAGCAAGTGGAACAGGACAAACAAGTAGAGTTGACGCTTTAAGACAAGCTATTGAAAAAGCAACCTCTTTTGGATTCGATTTACAAGGTGCAGTAATGGCTAGTGATGCATTTTTCCCTTTTCCTGATTGTGTAGAAATTGCTGATAATGCTGGTATAAAAAGTGTGATTCAACCTGGAGGATCTATAAAAGATCAGTTAAGTATCGATTATTGTAATGCCAATAATATATCGATGGTAATGACAGGAACAAGACATTTTAAACATTAAAAAAAATAACAGATTTACAAGATTAATTTTAGTAAATTTGTAAGATTATAGTACTCCAAAACAAGATAAATTTATGGGTTTTTTTGATTTTATGACGGAAGACATTGCGATTGATTTAGGAACCGCAAACACGTTGATAATTCACAATGGAAAAGTGGTTATTGATGCACCTTCTATTGTTGCTAGAAATAGACTGACTGGTAAAATTATTGCAATTGGTGAGGAAGCTAATTTAATGCAAGGTAAAACGCATGAAAACATCAAAACTATTCGTCCTCTAAAAGACGGAGTTATTGCAGATTTTCAGGCATCAGAAGAAATGATTAAGGAGTTTGTAAAGAAAATTCCTTCTATTAAGAAAAAATTATTTCCACCTGCATTAAGAATGGTTATTTGTATTCCTTCAGGAATTACAGAGGTTGAAAAACGAGCTGTAAGAGATTCTGCAAAGCATATGAATGCCAAAGAAATTTACTTAATTTATGAACCAATGGCTGCTGCAATTGGTGTTGGTATTGATATTATGGAACCAAAAGGAAACATGATTATTGATATTGGTGGTGGTACAACAGAAATTGCTGTAATTGCTTTGGGTGGTATTGTTTGTGATCAATCTGTAAAAGTTGCTGGAGATTTATTTACCAACGACATTATGTATTACATGCGTACTCAACACAATTTACATGTGGGTGAAACTACTGCAGAAAAAATAAAAATTACAATTGGTGCTGCAACTGAAGATTTAGATACGCCTCCAGATGAAATGTTGGTTCAAGGTAGAGATTTATTAAGTGGAAAGCCAAAACAGGTACAAGTTTCTTTTAGAGAAATTGCAAAGGCTTTAGATAAATCTATCTTAAGAATTGAAGATGCTGTGATGGAAACATTGTCTAAAACTCCACCAGAATTAGCTGCAGATATTTATAATACAGGTATTTATTTAGCAGGTGGTGGTTCTATGTTACGTGGTTTAGATAAGCGTTTGTCTCGTAAAACAGATTTACCTGTGTATGTTGCAGACGACCCTTTAAGAGCTGTTGTTCGTGGAACAGGTATTGCTTTAAAAGAATTAAAAAAATACAAAAACGTATTAATGAACTAGCATTATTAAGTCTTAAGAATGCAACAAATTATCTATTTTTTTCAGAAATTTAAATATTTCCTGTTCTTTTTATTTTTATCATTTATTTCGCTTACGCTAACGTTTAATAATCTTGATTTCCACAAAAGTAAATTTGTAAATTCTGCAAATTTTATAACTGGCGGAATTTATTCACAAACTTCAAACATTTCTGAATATTGGAATCTAAAATCTGAAAACAAACTTTTAGCTGAAGAAAACACGCGTTTAAAAAACCTGTTAGAAAAATA
>CAXBPL010000189.1:0-2991 GCA_963977615.1 uncultured Polaribacter sp.
TCAAAAACCGATTTAAAAATCGGTTTTTTTATGCGATTTTGTTATTCATTTAAAGAATTTTATCAATATTTTTCTTTAAATTGTAAGTCGAAATCAACCTTCTCAAACCTACTTAAAAAACAATATAATATACTAAATAACACATACTTATGTCTTTTGAACGCACTTTAGAAAAACTGAAAATTTTAGCAGATGCTGCTAAATATGATGTTTCCTGTTCTTCAAGTGGAAGCAAAAGAACGAACACAAATAAAGGTTTAGGAAATGCTACAGGAATGGGAATTTGTCACTCGTATACAGAAGATGGTAGATGTGTTTCTTTATTAAAAATACTACTTACAAATCACTGTATTTTTGATTGCGCTTATTGTGTAACTAGAAAAAGTAACGATGTAAAACGTGCCGCTTTTAAAGTGCAAGAGGTTGTAGATTTAACCATCAATTTTTACAGAAGAAATTATATTGAAGGCTTATTTTTAAGTTCTGGTATTTTTAAAAGTGCAGATTATACCATGGAACGTTTGGTGGCTGTTGCCAAAAAATTGCGTTTAGAAGAAAATTTTAATGGTTATATTCATTTAAAATCAATTCCTGGAGCATCAGATGAGTTAATGCGTGAAGCTGGTTTGTATGCAGACAGATTAAGTGTAAACATAGAAATTCCAACCAAATCTGGTTTAAAATTATTAGCTCCTGATAAAAATTTTGAAGATTTTATAAAACCAATGGAAAAGGTGAAGAATGAAATCATTCAATATAAATCTGAGAAAAAAATCATAAAAAGCACACCAAAATATGCACCTGCAGGTCAAAGTACACAAATGATTGTTGGTGCAAGTGGCGAAAATGATTTTCAGATTTTAAAAACTGCTGAACATTATTATAAAAACTTCAATTTAAAGAGAGTTTATTATTCTGGTTATGTGCCCATTTCTTATGATAATCGTTTACCAAATATTGGTAGTGAAGTACCCATGTTACGTGAAAACAGGTTGTATCAATCAGATTGGTTAACTCGTTTTTATGGATTTCAAACGAATGAAATCGTCAACATTAATCATCAAAATTTAGATTTAGATATTGATCCAAAATTAAGTTGGGCTTTAAGAAACATGCATGAATTTCCTGTGGATGTAAATAGAGCAGACAAAAGAATGTTAGCAAGAATTCCAGGTGTTGGTATGAAATCTGTAGCCAAAATTTTAATGGCAAGAAAATACAGACGTTTAAATTGGGATCATTTAAAGAAAATAGGAATTGCGTTTAACAGAGCTCAGTATTTTTTAGTTTGTGATAGCAATCAATTTGAAAAAAGAGATTTAACTGCGGATAAAATAAAAGCATTTATCTTAAAAAATTCTACGAGTAAATACGATACAATTTTAAGTCCTCAATTAAATTTATTTGAGTGATGCAAAATAAAACCTTAATTTACGATGGCACTTTCGAAGGTTTTTTAAGCTGTGTTTTTTACGTTTTTGAATATAAACTTACGCAAGTAATTATTCAAAATGAATATGTTTTGCAAAATGCATTATTTTCTGAAAACGAAAAAATTGTTACTGATAAAACAAAATCAGATCGAGTTTGGCAAGGTTTAAAACAAAGAGCGTCCACAATATCATCAACCAAAATATATTATGCTTTTTTAAGTGAACAGCCTAATGTTGAAAATATTTTGTTAGATTATATTCAATATATTTTTGAACATAAAGTAAAAGTCGATACGGATTTTACGCATGCAAGTGTTTTAAAAACATCTCAAATAGCAAAAAATGTAAGCAGAGAAAAACACAGAATGGAAGCTTTTGTAAGGTTTAGATTGACAAAAGATGATATTTATTTTGCAAATATTGAACCCGATTTTAATGTATTACCTTTAATTTCAAAGCATTTTAAAAGTAGATATGCAGATCAAAAATGGGTGATTTATGATATTAAAAGAAATTATGGTTTGTATTATGACTTGCAAACGTTAGATTTTATCAATATGGATTTCCCAGATAATTTTGATTTTTCAAAAACTTCCACAGATTTTTTTGCTAATGAGGAGTTCGATTTTCAAAAACTCTGGAAAGATTATTTTGATAGCACAAACATAAAAGAACGTAAAAATATGAAACTACATATTAGGCATGTTCCAAAACGTTATTGGAAATATTTAAGTGAAAAGCAGCCTAATTTATAAATTTTAAAAAAACAACTTATGGAAAAAGCAACGAGTATAAACCCTGCAACTGAAGAGCAAATTGCAAGTTATGAGAGAATAACTCCTGAAATTGCAAAAGAAAAAGTAGCGAAAGCGAATAAAACTCATCAATCTTGGAAAAAAACAACATTTGCAGAGCGTTCTAAATTGATGAACAAACTTGCTGATATTTTTGAAGAAAATAAAGAAGAATATGCGCAATTAGCCACCCAAGAAATGGGTAAAATTTTAAAGCAATCTATAAGTGAAATAGAAAAATGTGCTAAAATCTGTAGATATTATGCTGATAATATTGAGGAATTATTAGCAGATGAAATTATAAAAACTGAAGCTAAAAAAAGTTATGTAACCTACCAACCTTTAGGAGTTGTTTTGGCTGTTATGCCTTGGAATTTTCCATTTTATCAAGTAATTCGTTTTGCTGCACCAGCAGTTATGACTGGAAATACTGGCGTTTTAAAACACGCAAGCAATGTGCAAGGTTGTGCTTTTGCTTTAGAAGAAGCTTTTACGAAAGCTGGTTTTCCTGAAGGAGTTTTTACCAACTTAAATATAAATTCAGATGCTATAAAAGCAATTATTGAAGATAAAAATATTATTGGAGTTACACTTACTGGAAGTGAACCTGCAGGACGTTCTGTAGCAAAAATTGCTGGTGAAAATCTAAAGAAAACCGTTTTAGAATTAGGTGGAAGTGATGCCTATATTATTTTAGAAGATGTTGATTTAGAAAAAGTAACAGATTTAGCTACATATGGTAGATTACAAAATAATGGACAAAC
>CAXBPL010000190.1:0-2988 GCA_963977615.1 uncultured Polaribacter sp.
TTTATGATTGTTTTAGGAACTGTACTTTTAAACGCAACAACAGCAAGATTATTTGCAAAAATGGTTGGTGTTTTTCTAAAAAGTTCAAATGCTATTTTATTTATAGGAGCCTCTAAACCATCAAGATTAATTGCCTCTTATTTGCGAGATAAAGGAAAACGTGTGGTTTTGATTGATTCTAATAAAACGTTTATAGAAAAGGCTATTGAAGATGATTTAGAAGCAATAAATTTAAATATTTATGATGATGATTTAACTGATAATATTGAACTAAATGATGTTGGTTATTTAATCGCTTTAACAGGAAATGATGCTGTAAATAAATATGCTCTTTCTAATTTTGCTGAAGCTTTTGGCGAGCATGGTGCTTTTAGATTAGCATCTTCTTTAGAAGTTATAAACGCTACTAGTGAAGAAAGACAAGGATTTTTTACTCCAAAGGACGATTATATTAATTTAAGTGAAGCCTTTAGAGAAAACCCTACAATTAAGGAAGTTTCAATTAGTTCTGAAGAAGAATATGAAAAGATTTTTGAAATTTTAGCAAACGAAGAAAAATCAATTCCTTTATTTATTGAAAAAGAAGAAGGTTTATATTTAATTCCAGAATTTGAAAAACTAGATATAGAAAAAACTGGGATAATTTTATCTTATTTAGGAAAAGATGTTGGAGAAGATTATAAAGTTGAAATAAAACAAGAAAAAGTTGAAATTGAAGACGAAGAGCCTTTAGTAGAAAAATCAGTAGATGCTGTTGCAGATGAAGAAATATAAAAAAAGAACGAAGATTATAAAATAATCTTCGTTCTTTTTTTATATTATAATTCTACTCAAAAATATACTCTTTTACTTGTAAACGTTATTATAAAAGAAATTTATAAAACTCTTTAATTGTTACAAATCTAATTCAAAAGTTTGACGTAATTTTTCTAATAAAGGATTCATTTCCTTCATTTTATTAAACTTTTCTTGTGGAGTGTAAGCAAACTTTTTTTCTACAGTTTCATTGAGTGTCACAATGATTTTAATTCCGTAATTATTTAATTTTTCTCGTAAAAATTTTAATAACATTGGTCTTCCCTTTTTAAATTGATCTTCCATCAACTTATTAGGCACTGTAAAAGAAATTTTAAAATCTTTACCTAATTTAGGAACATCTGTACCAACAATAGAGGCCATACTTCGTTCTCCTTTTTGCTGAAGTAAGGCAACATACTCTTTCCAAAATTCTTGTAAAGCCTTTTCTGTAAAAATATCTTTTGGATGATTGTCGAAATTTTCCTCAACCACAGATTTTTTTTCAACTTTTTTCTCGTGAATACTTTTTAAAGAAAGTGATGATGATCGTCTTTGAGCTGACTGTAAAATAGGTTTGTTTAGCTTCGGTTTTGGTTCTTCAACTTTTTGACTTTTTTGATGCGTTGAAGGCGCAACTTTTTGCTGAACTGGTTTTGCTATCTCCTTAACTGCAGGAGAAAGCGATTGAAAAAATGTTGCAGGAATTATGTAGTTAGCTGGTTTTTTTTTTTCTCCATCAAAAGTGATAGAGGCAATTTGCATTAACGTTAATTCCACCAGTAATCGTTGGTTTTTGCTAGCTCTGTAATTTAAATCGCAATCATTTGCTTTGTTAATGGATTGCATTAAAAAAGGAATACTTGCTTTGGTAGATTGTTCTAAGTATTTCTTTTTGGCAGTATCACCAACTTCTAATAAATCAATAGTAATTTTATCTTTAGCAACTAATAAATCTCTAAAATGGCTCGCCAATCCGTTTATAAAATGATGGCCTTCAAAACCTTTTCCTAAAACTGTATTGAATGCGTTTAGAACGTCAGGAATTTTATTTTCCATCAGTAATGTTGTCATATTAAAATACGTATCGTAATCTAATACATTCAAATTTTCTGTGACAGCATCTCTGGTTAAGTTCTTGCCAGAAAAACTAACGACTCTATCAAAAATTGATAAAGCATCTCTCATGGCTCCATCTGCTTTCTGAGCAATAATGTGCAAAGCATCATCTTCAGCAGTTATACCTTCTTTTTCGCAAATAACTTTCAAGTAGTTTTTTGCATCTAAGACACCAATTCTTTTAAAATCAAAAATTTGACAACGTGATAAAATCGTCGGAATTATTTTATGTTTTTCGGTAGTTGCTAAAATAAAAATAGCGTGAGCTGGTGGTTCTTCCAACGTTTTTAGGAAAGCATTAAAGGCAGCTTGAGAAAGCATGTGAACCTCATCAATAATATACACTTTATATTTTCCTGTTTGTGGAGGAATACGAACTTGATCCGTTAAACTTCTAATATCATCTACAGAATTGTTAGAAGCAGCATCTAATTCAAAAATATTAAAGGCAAAATCTTCATCTGCTGATGCCTCAACATCTTGCTGATTTATTTTTTTTGCTAAAATTCTTGCACAAGATGTTTTACCAACTCCTCTTGGTCCAGTAAATAATAAAGCTTGCGCTAAATGATTATTTTTTATAGCGTTTTCTAACGTGTTTGTAATGGCTTGTTGCCCAACAACATCTTCAAAATTTTGAGGACGATATTTACGTGCAGAAACTATAAAATGCTCCATTTATTGAGTTGAAATTTAGTGTTTTAGATTTATTTTCGATAATTTAAACTAAAATTATTCGAATTGATATTTATTAGGTATCAATATATAAACAACAAAAATAAGATTCTATTGATAGTTTTACAAGATGGTTTCTTAATAAAATGCTAAAGTTGTAAACAAATTGTATGAAGTTGTAATTAACAACGACCAATAAAGTAATCCGAAATTTTATTATCGGATTAAAAGTTCGGAAATTTGTTCCAAGAATATTAATTTTGTTCTTGGGGCAAATTTTATTTAATAAAACAACTATTTAATATAAAACATGAAGTTTATAAAACCATTATTTACAATTGCAGTATCATTATTACTAATTTCTTGTTTGGGTTTTTCTAAAAAAGAAGAAACCAAAAA
>CAXBPL010000191.1:0-2945 GCA_963977615.1 uncultured Polaribacter sp.
TAAAACCCAACACTTCCAGAAGACCTGTCTAAGTTTTTCATAGCAGCCATTTTAACTGCAGCAACAGCACATTCAATGCCTTTATTTCCTAAGCTTCCTCCAGATCTGTCTAAAGATTGTTGTTTTGTATTATCTGTTAAAACACAGAATATTACAGGAACATCAAACTTTACGTTTAAGTCGATGATACCTTGTGTAACACCTTCGCAAACAAAATCGAAATGTTTAGTTTCACCTTGAATTACATTTCCAATTGCAATAATTGCATCTAAATTTTGAGATTGAATCATTTTTTTACAACCGTAAACGAGTTCAAAACTTCCAGGAACATCCCAAGAAATAATGTTTTCTTTGGTTGCTCCACAATCTAATAAAGTCTCAATTGCCCCTTTTTTTAGGTTTTGTGTAATTTCAGGATTCCATTCTGAAACAACAATCCCAAATCGAAAAGAATTCGCATTTGGGATTGTTGCTTTATCGTAATAAGATAAATCTGTTGTTGCCATGAATTAGTTTTTAGTAGTTAGTTTACAGTAGTTAGGTTTTACTAATTACTAAAACCTAGACACTAATTACTGTTTTGCGTATTTTGCTGCGTTGATAAATTTCTCCACATCTTTACCTTGGTCAGATGTTGGATAGTTTTCTTTTATCTTCGAGAATAATTCTTCTGCTTTACCATATTTTTCTAAAGACATTGCAGTTTGTCCTGCTTTGTATAAAAATAAAGGCGTTGTAAATTCGTTTGTTTTTTTATTTGCTGCTTTTTCATAATAATCTAAAGCATCTTCTTGTTGATCGATGTCAGAAAAAGCATCACCAATTGCACCTAAAGAAACTGGGCCTAACATTTCATCGTCAGAATTAAATTTCTCTAAATATTCAATTGCTTTTTTATAATTTTTCATCTGTAAGTAAGAAACACCAGCATAATAATTTGCTAAATTTCCTGCATCAGTTCCACTATAAGATTCTGCAATGTCTAAAAAACCATATCTACCATCTGCACCTTCTAAACCTAAAGTTAATAAAGAGTCGATACCAGAACCAGCAATTGCTGCTTCATCAAAATATTTTCTTGGAAACGCTAATTCGTTAGAAGCTTCTAATTCATTTGGTTCAACAACAAAATTATTATATGCTAAATATCCTATAAAAACAACAACAATTGCAACTAAACTTCCAAATAAAACTTTGCTATTTTTCTCAATCCATTTTTCAGATTTAGAAGCAGTTTCATCTAAAGTATTAAAAACTTCAGCTGTTGTGCTTTCCATTTCTTGTACAGTTTGTTCTTCTTTTTTACCTTCTGGTTTATATTTTTTCTTGTATGTTGCCATTATTTCCTTAAAAATTAGTGGCGACAAAAATAGTTTTTTTAATTGGATTTTAAAAGCCTATAATTCGCTAAATTTTCAATAATTTGCAATTCATTTTCAATCTTGTTTTAAATCCATGTATTTACAGAAAATTTCAGTAGTTAATTTTAAAAATATAGACTCACAATCGTTTGATTTTCAAGAGAAAATAAATTGTTTTGTGGGTAATAATGGTGTTGGTAAAACCAATGTTTTGGATGCCATTTATTACTTGTCTTTTACTAAAAGTTACTTTAATGCTGTCGCAATTCAGAATATAAAGCATGGAGAAGGTTTTTTTATGATTGAAGGAGATTACTTTTTAAATGATAGAAACGAGAAAATTGTTTGCAGTTTAAAAAAAGGACAGAAGAAAGTTTTAAAGAGAAATGATAAGGCTTATAGCAAATTCTCAGAACATATTGGCCAGTTTCCTTTGGTGATAATTTCTCCTGCAGATAGAGATTTGGTTACAGAAGGTAGTGAAACCAGAAGAAAATTTATTGATGGCGTAATTTCTCAGCAGAACAAAACGTATTTGCAAGATTTAATTTCTTACAGTAAAGTACTTTCTCAAAGAAATGCGTTGTTAAAATATTTTGCAGCGAATAGAACTTTCGATGCTTTAAACTTAAGTGTATATAATGAGCAACTTTCTGAATATGGAACTCGAATTTATAATGTTAGAAAAGCTTTTTTAGAGCAATTTATTCCGATTTTTAATCAAAAGTATCAAATAATTTCTGGGGATAAAGAACAAGTGAATCTGAACTATAAAAGTCAATTACACGATTTTTTAATGACGGATTTGTTAAAAAAATCATTAGAAAAAGATAAAATTCTCCAGTACACAACTTCAGGAATTCATAAAGACGATTTAAGTTTCGAAATTGGCGAATATCCTATTAAAAAGTTCGGTTCTCAAGGACAACAGAAATCGTATTTAATTGCATTAAAATTGGCGCAGTTTGAGTTTATCAAACAACAATCAAATGTTTTACCAATATTATTGTTAGATGATATTTTTGATAAGTTAGATGAAAATAGAGTTTCACAAATTATCGATTTGGTTAACAATGACGAATTTGGACAAATTTTTATCACAGACACACATGCAGATAGAACTGAAAATATTTTAAAACAGGGAAGTAAAGCATATCAGATTTTTCAATTATAGTTGAGAGTAGGGAGTTTGAAGTTGGAAGTAAAATAAAAGTAAATACTAATTAGCGAAAGGCAAAAAGCCAAAAGCGAATAGCTAAAAATAATGGCAAAAAGAGAAAACAATGCTTTTTCGATAGAAGATTTAATGAAAAGCTTTATCAAGGAAAATAACTTGAGTAAAGGAATGCAGAAAATTAAAGTTGAAGAAACTTGGTTTAAAATGATGGGACCAGGAGTTGCAACACATACAACCTCTGTGAAGTTGAGTAATAAAACGTTAATCATTCAATTAAAATCTTCTGTTTTGAGAGAAGAATTAAGTTATGGAAAAGAGAAAATCATAAAAATGATGAACGAAGAACTGGGAGAAGAAGTTATTAGTAAATTGATGTTGGTTTAAAATTATAGAATTCTATTTGTTAT
>CAXBPL010000192.1:0-2928 GCA_963977615.1 uncultured Polaribacter sp.
GAAATGATGTTTGTTGCTGATATTAATGGAAGTGTAAATTCTTTCCGTCAAAATTTACAAGCAGCTTATACAAAACAATTAATCGAAATAGTTTCTGGAAAAGCAAGTGGCAGATTTACTGTAGCTTCTAAATCGATGGCAATTTATAATTTAGAAAAAATTAAATCTTGGGTAAGTAATAACAGAGGTGATGTTGCTACAAAAGCACATAAAAATCATTTAAAAACGTTGATTACAAATATAATGAAGGAAATAAAATAATTCTCAAAAAAATTTAAATACAAAATCGCAATCTAAAGTTTAGATTGCGATTTTTTTATTTTACTTATAATGTAATCTAGATAATTACATTAAAATATTTTTATCATTAGTCAAATTTTCTTTAGGTACTGTATTAAAAAATTCGGCAACTTCTGTATCTGCAGCAGAACCATAAGAAGCTAAAAAAGTTCCTTTAGTACCTTCCATATCTAAGATGTATAGTATTGACATGTCAGAAGGATTGCTCATTCCTTCAAACCTATGTTCTGCAACTATGTAAACATCTTTTGCTTCAAATTCCTTCTTAGTTGAATTATCTATTAAGGTATTTTCTACAACTCTAAAATTGTGTGAATATCCTTTTGCTTGATATTTTTTAATTAACTCTAACTCATTTTTTGCGTTTTCCATAATGTGGTTTATTTTAATTCTCATCAAAGAACATCAAAAACATCTATAAGTATTGTTGCAAACAGTTTTTATTTTAACTCAAATATTATTTTAACAAACTAAATTTTAGTAGAAAAGATCATTTTCTTAAATGAATTACAATTTAATGTAATTGAGATACTTTTAAAGTTGATAAAAAAGCATCTTTGTATAAAACCAACAACTATGGCTATTTTAGGAAACATTATTAAAGGCGTTATCAACCTAACAGATACATTTTCATTTGAATCTAACCCAATTGAAAATCAAGAAAAAGTATTAAAAGACTTATTAGAAACTGCTAAAAACACCAAATTCGGAGAAAAATATCACTTTAAAACAATTTTATTAAGTGATGATTTACAAGAATCTTTTGCAGATGAAGTGCCATATTTTGATTACGATAAAATCAACAAAAAATGGTGGAATAAATTACACAAAGGTAAAACTGATGTTACTTGGCCTGGAACACCTTCTTATTTTGCTTTAAGTTCTGGAACCACAGGAAAGTCTAGTAAAAGAATTCCTGTTACAGATGAAATGATAGATGCCATAAAAAGTTCTGGAATTAAGCAAGTAACTTCTTTAAGCAATTTTGATTTACCAGCAGATTTTTTTGAAAAAGAAATTATGATGTTGGGTAGTTCTACAGATTTAAAAGAAAAAAATGATCATTTAGAAGGAGAAATCAGCGGAATTAGTGCAAGTAATATTCCTTTTTGGTTTAAAGGATATTACAAACCTGGAGAAGAAATTGCTAAAATTGATGATTGGGATGAACGTGTTGCAAACATCGCAGAAAATGCAAAAACTTGGGATATTGGTGCTTTAAGTGGAATTCCTGCTTGGATTGAGTTGATGATGAAGGAAGTTATTAAATATCATAATGTAGAAAACATTCACGAAGTTTGGCCAAACTTACAAGTGTACACTTCTGGTGGAGTTGCTTTTAGTCCTTATGAAAAAAGTTTTAATGCACTTTTAGGAAAACCAGTTACAGTAATCGACACCTATTTAGCCTCTGAAGGTTACATTGCCACACAAATAAGACCAGATGCAAATGCGATGCAATTGAATACCGAAAACGGAATTTATTTTGAGTTTGTACCCATGAATCCAGATTATATAAAAGAGGATGGTTCTTTAAAGAAAAGTGCGCCTGCAATTTCTATTAAAGATGTGGAATTAGACCAAGATTATATTTTAGTTATCAGTACAGTTTCTGGTGCTTGGCGTTATTTAATTGGTGATACAATTGCCTTTACTGATATTGAAAAAGCAGAAATTAAAATTACAGGAAGAACTAAATTCTTTTTAAATACAGTAGGTTCGCAGTTATCTGTAAATAAAATGGATGATGCCATGAAGCATTTAGAAGAAACATATAATACAGAAATTACAGAATATACAATTTGTGCAAAACGTTTCGAAGATGGCGAATTTTATCATTCTTGGTATATAGGAACCGATTTGAATGCTGATGAAAATGAAATTGCAGATACTTTAGATTCTTTCTTAAAAGATGCCAATAAAAATTACAAAGTTGCCAGAAGTAAAGCTTTAAAAGGGGTTAAAGTAAAAATAATTCCTCAAGAAAAGTTTTATGAATGGAGTGATAAGAACAAGAAAAAAGGTGGCCAAGTAAAAATGGAACGTGTTATGAAAGAAGATAAATTTGCTGAATGGGAAGATTTTGTAAACTAAATTTTCTCTAAAAATAATAAACCTCAAGATGTATTTCTTGAGGTTTTTTTTATGAATTAAATTTAAAAGTTATTTATTGAACTTTTTTGTTCGAGAATCATTCTTTTCGAAGTTTTTAATCTGATCATTAGCTGCTTTTAAATCTTCTTTGTCTACTTGTTTAGGTTTTTGCTCAAAAGCTTTTTCTGGTTCAAAACTAAATTCTGTATATAAAGGATAGTGATCAGAATGTATATCCTCTCTAACTTCCATTTTTTTAACTCTAAATTCTTTGGATATAAAAATATGATCTAAAGGCCATTTTAAAATATAACTATCTGCAGAATAAGTATTGTACAAACCTCTACCAATTCTGGCATCTAATAATTCGCTAACATTTTTAAATAATTGAGAAGTTTCAGACCAAGCAACGTCGTTAAAATCGCCCAAAACAATTACTGGTAAATCAGACTCTAAACTCATTTTTGCAGTAAACATCATTTCTGTATCTCTATTGGTTGACATTGCATTTTCTTGAGGCATAGGTGGAGTTGG
>CAXBPL010000193.1:0-2927 GCA_963977615.1 uncultured Polaribacter sp.
TAAATTTTTTGATCTGTTTGCGCAAATGTAACAGATGAAACTAGTAAAAATAAGAGTGTAAATTTTTTCATTTGTAATAATTATTTATTGTTTAAAATACCAAAAAGGAATATTTATAATATATTCATTTTCTAATTCTTTTGTTTTTTTTGAGGTGATAAATCTATCAATATGGATACTATGTTTTCCATTAGAAAAAGAGTCTAATGCAATTATGGATTCAAAACCTAATTGATTGTTGATTTCTGTGACATTAAATTCAGGATTAATCTTGGATTCATCAATCTTAAAATTATATACTTTTTGAAAAGCGTTTAAATATAACTCCATAAGACTATCTCTTTTTTGGTAAGAAGTTTTAGATAAAAATAAATTTGATTTAAATCCTCGTTTATCTTCTAAAGGTGTTAAATTTTTGTTTTGTTCAAAAATTAAATCTTCAATATTTTCTCTAAAAGGGATAAAGATATGCACATAATTATCTTTAATAATTTTAGAGTGTAAAGCAGCACCTTTAATATATTCGTTTGTTTTTATAGAATTCAAATAGTTATTTTGATTTGAATAATATACAGAAGAATAGCTACTTGGAGATATATAATTAGATCTTACAGCTTGAAAAGTTGTAAAGAAAAATGCTGCAATGTAAATTGGTGTTAATATAAAAGTAAGTCTTCTGCTGAATTTATCATCTAAGATATTGTACACCAAAGGTCTGTACAAAAAAGAAAGTGTAATTACGCTAAATATTTTATAAATAGGAAAGTAGAGGAAAGAAGTCCATTCTACTTTTTTTAAATAACCTTGTGTAATAAAATCGATAAAGACAATAAAGGCGATGAATAAAAAAAACAGACCAAAAAAACCTAATAAGATAGTGCCCATAATTTCTGGAAATAAACCAGATTTTATAAAGAAAGTTCCTGCTAAAACAAGAATTGAAATAACTGCGAAAAAGGAAATTATATAAAATAAATAGAGGAAAGTAAGCGCAAATAGAATGCTACAATAATTTTCTAGAGCACCAATAAACTTATCAAACGAACCGACTTTTTTCTTTAAATGTGTAGTAAATCGTTTTTTATAATTTAAAGATTCATAATCAATTTCACCAGAAACGTAGCGTAAACCAATGGCGCCAATCCACAAACCTCTTAAAACAACATGTATAATTAAATTGATAATTAAAACCCAGCAAGCTATGTAAACAATTGGGTATAAAAATTTACTATAACTTTCTAAAGCAGAAGCTTTGTTCCATAAATTTTTAACAAAACCTAATGAAGACACCAGACCAAAAATAGCAAAACCAGAAATTAACAATTCTAATTGCCAACTTTCTTGTTGTAGTTTGTCTAAAAGTTTTTTAAACTTACTATCTTCATATTCATTTTTCATGTAAAAAATATATTTCGAATAAAGATAGTAACTTTATAAAACAGAAAAAAACCAGTTCATAAAAAAATGAAATGGTTTTTTAGTTTTTTGGTTGATGATACTTATTCTTTATCTAAACTTTTAGTGACTTTAAAGCCAATTAATAAAGATGCACCTGCACATAAAAAGATAGAAGCTGCATATAAAGTTTCAGAACTTATGTAATTTGATGGTCTGTCTTGATAGCTTCCACTATAACCAAAATTATAACTTAAAAGCGAGCCTAATAAAATTCCAACTCCAATTCCCATTGCTAACAAACCTAAATTTAGAATTAAAATTTTCCAAAAAGGTGCAGCTTGCCTTTTTTGTGATGACATAAAAATACTTGCATCTGCACCTTTTTCTATCAATGCTAAACGTTCTTTATTTCTCGTTGAAAAATATAAGTAAAAGATGCCAAATATACTTCCAAAAATTACTGCTAAAATTGCTACTTCCATAATTATTATTTTAAATGTTTAATTTTATTGTGTTGTAGCTTTGACGATTCATTTTAAGTTAAGGTTACAGATAAAACTTATTTTTTTTTAAAAATAATAATTAAACCAATTACACTAATTTCACAAACGTTTAATTGATGACAGCTCTGAGAAGTTAATTTTTAAAAAAAAGTGATTAAAAACTGTAACCTATTTATATGAATAACAGTCAAACATAAAATGACTAACAAAACCGACCAAATTTATATTACAAAAGTTATTAATGGAGATTCAAATGCGTTTGCATCTCTTGTTGATACCTATAAAAATATGGTTTTTAGTTTGGCATTTAAAATGACTAAGAATAGGGAAGAAGCAGAGGAAATTAGTCAAGATACGTTTATAAAAGCGTATAAAAATTTAAGCAAGTTTAAAGGTGATTCTAAATTTTCTACATGGTTGTATAGAATTGCATATCACACAAGTTTAGACAATCTTAAAAAGAATAAAAACAATAACAATTCGTTTGAAATTAACGAAATTACTTTTAATCAAATTAAAGCTACAGAAAATATTTTAGAGGGAATTGAAAGAAAAGAACGTGCAAAAATGATGGAAATTTGTTTGCATAAATTACCTGAGGAAGAACGAACTATTATTTGGATGTTTTATTATGATGAACTATCTTTAAAAGAAATTACGGAAATAACCTCTATGTCTGAAGCGAATTTAAAAGTGAAGTTACACAGAGCCAGAAAAAAATTATTGACCATTGTAAAAGAAAATGTAGTGCCAGAAATGATAGAAAATTATGGGAGAAAATAAACATATCAAAGAATTAGATGCTTTTGCAAAAAAGTATGTAAAAGAGATTTCTACAGAGCAGCCATCTTTAGATTTTACAGCTTCTTTAATGAAGAAAATTACAATTGAAAAGAATTTAGAAGTTTTTAAAGCAAAAGCACTAATTTCTAAAAAAGGGTGGATGTTAATTGCTGCATCAATTTTAGGGTTAATTTTTATTTCATTTTTTACAACAAAAGAAAGCGCTTTTAATTTGCCAAAAAT
>CAXBPL010000194.1:0-2903 GCA_963977615.1 uncultured Polaribacter sp.
ATGAACATAAAAAACTACATCAATGGAAAATTCTTGCCTCCCATTGCCAATGGGTGGATTGATAATTACAACCCAGCAATTGGAGAAGTGTATGGACAAATTCCAAATTCAACAAAAGAAGATGTGGAAAAAGCAGTTGAAGCTGCTGAAAAAGCATTTCCAAGTTGGAGTACTACAACTTTAGAAGAACGCAGTAAAATTTTATCAAAAATTGCCGATTTAATTTTAGAAAAATTAGATTTTTTAGCAGCAGCAGAATCAAAAGATAATGGCAAACCAATCAGTTTAGCAAAAGCTGTTGATATTCCAAGAGCCGCAAGTAATTTTCAATTTTTTGCAAATGCGATTACCCAGTTTTCATCAGAAGCACATGAAAGTGTTGGGTTAAATGCCATTAATTTTACATTAAGACAACCTCTTGGAGTTGTAGGTTGTATTTCTCCTTGGAATTTACCCTTATATTTATTCACTTGGAAAATAGCACCAGCAATAGCAGCAGGCAATTGTGTAATTGCAAAACCTAGTGAAATTACACCAATGACTGCTTATTTGTTAGGCGAAATTTGCACAGAAGCAGGTTTGCCAAAAGGCGTTTTAAATATTATTCATGGTTTAGGAACATCCACAGGACAAGCTATTGTTGCCCATCGAAAAATCAAAGCAATTTCATTTACTGGAGGCACAAAAACAGGCGCACATATTGCCAGTATTGCTGCACCAATGTTTAAAAAATTATCTTTAGAATTAGGAGGGAAAAATCCAAACATCATTTTTGCAGATTGTGATTATGACAAAATGCTGGAAACCACAGTTCGTTCTTCGTTTGCAAATCAAGGGCAAATTTGTTTATGTGGAAGTAGAATTTTTGTAGAAGAGACCATTTATGAGAAATTCAAAAAAGATTTTATCCAAAAAGTGTCTGAATTAAAAGTTGGGAATCCATCAGAAAAAAACACAAATATTGGAGCACTAGTTTCTAAACAACATTTAGAAAAAGTAAAAAGTTATATTGATATTGCTGCACAAGAAAATGCAGAAATTTTATTTGGAGGGAATAGAGTAGTGGTTAAAAATTCGGAAAATGGCTACTATTTACAACCTACAATTATAGAAGTTAAAGACAATAAATGCAGATTGAATCAAGAAGAAATTTTTGGGCCAGTTGTTACCATAATGTCTTTTAAAACTGATGAAGAAGCACTAACTTTAGCCAACGATACAAAATACGGCTTATCTGCAACTTTATGGACAAATAATTTAAATAGAACAATGCAATTTGCAAAACAATTACATACAGGAATTGTTTGGGTAAATACTTGGATGTTAAGAGATTTAAGAACACCTTTTGGAGGTCAAAAAGATTCTGGAGTTGGTAGAGAAGGAGGTTTTGAAGCGTTACGTTTTTTTACAGAACCTAAAAATATTTGTATAAAATATTGAAAGATTTAAAAATTAAAAGATTAAATTTTTGATTGCGATTTTAGAGTTATTCAATCTTTAAATTAGAAAAATGAATAAAGAAATAAAGGAGAAAATTATTAAGGTTTGCAATGAGAAAATTGCGAAAAAAGGAACGAATGTTGGTTTGTCTTTTTATGCATTTTTTAAAAATAAAAATGACAATCCAGAGTTATTAATGGAAGTTGCAAAATGGTGGATTGAAACACATCAGTTAGATCATTTTGAAAAAGCTGTTAAAATCAAGAACATAGTGCAAAATATTAATTAATGTTAAAATGTCTTCTCGAGCGCAGTCGAGAGGTTAATTATGAAAACGTATTTTATTTATATATTAAAATGTTCTGATAATTTACTTTATACAGGATTCACAAACAATATTGAAAGAAGATTTAATGAACATCAACAAGGATTAAATCAAAATTGTTTTACTTTTAAAAGAAGACCTTTAGAATTGATTTTTCATCAAGTCTTTAATGATGTTGAACAGGCTATTTATTTTGAAAAGAAAATCAAAAAATGGAGTTCAAAGAAAAAGTTAGCTTTAGCAAACAATAATTTTGATATGTTAGAAATTTTATCTGAATGCAGAAATGCAACACATCACAAATATAATCCTGAAAAATAATAAGGTCTCGACTGCGCTCGACCAGACATATAAATAGACACGAAACTATGGAACTAAACATACAAAACAAAAACGCATTAGTTTGCGGAAGTACACAAGGAATAGGGAAAGCAACTGCGATTTTATTGGCAGAAGAAGGTGCAAACGTAACTTTATTGGCTAGAAATGAAGAAAAACTAAAAGCAGTTTTATCGGAATTAAAAAATAACGGAACACAAAAACATCATTATTTAATTGCAGATTTTTCAAAACCAGAAGAATTAAAACAAGTTTTAGAAAATTCAGATTTGGAATTCCATATTTTGATAAATAACACTGGAGGTCCAAAAAGTGGCGATTTACTTTCGGCAACTTCTACAGAGTTGATAAATGCATTTCAAATGCATATTATTTGCAATCAAATTTTGGTGCAAGCAGTGGTTCCTTTTATGAAAAACGAGAAATTTGGTAGAATTATCAACGTAATCTCCACTTCTGTAAAAGAGCCAATTCCAGGTTTGGGCGTTTCTAACACCATTAGAAATGCAGTTGGTAATTGGTCAAAAACGTTGGCTTCAGAACTGGCAGAATTTCAAATTACCGTTAATAATGTATTGCCAGGTTTTACAAATACAGCACGTTTAGATCAAATTATTAAGGTAAAAGCGCAAAAAAGCAATATAACAGAAGCAGAAATGGAGCAAATCATGAAAAATTATGTGCCTGCAAAACGTTTCGCAAAACCAGAAGAAACTGCAGCTGCAATTGCTTTTTTAGCAAGTGAGCAAGCAAGTTATATCAATGGAATTAATTTACCTGTAGATGGTGGAAGAACAAA
>CAXBPL010000195.1:0-2880 GCA_963977615.1 uncultured Polaribacter sp.
AACCAAGGTATTAGAGCCTTTGCAGGTTTAAGATACACACTTTTTTAATTAAAAAAAATCATTTTTTGTTGATGAAAAAAATTATAACTCTTATTCTTTTCCTAGGTAATTTAGCTGTGTTTTCGCAAACAGTAAAAAGCGAATTAAAAGTTTTTTCTTTTGAAGAAGTTGAGCAATTACATCAACAAAAACCAAAACCAATTGTTGTTTTCAATTATACAGATTGGTGCAAAATTTGTTTCGGAATGAAAAAAAATACGTTTCAAAATGATGAAATCATCAAACTTTTAAATGATAAATTTTACTTCATCAACTTAAATGGAGAAGAGAAAAAAGAGATTACCTTTTTAGGAAAAACATTTGTTTATAAACCTTCTGGAAATAAAACAGGAACACATGAATTGGCAATAGAATTAGCAGCTATAAAAGGTAGAATTAGTTATCCAACAACCACAATTTTAAATAGTAATTTCGAAATTGAAGCTCAAATTGATGGTTATTTAAATTCCAAAAAATTTTATAAGCTTATAAATAACTATATAAAATAGCCATTTTATCGATCCCAAAGACGTTTTCTACTTTCTGAACCAGAACCAAATCTGTAGGCAATTCCTGCAGTAGTTTGGAAATGAGAAGCCATAGAATTTGCGTCTTCAGAAACAAACTTATAAGTAAGCTGCCCAATAAGACCAAATTTTGAAGTAATCCAAATTGCTCCTCCTCCTAAAATATTTACACTTAAAGCATTATCACCAGCTGAAACTAGAGAAGATCCTCCTATATAACTTGCTCCAACACCAATATAAGGAACAATCATAGCATCATTTCTAAAAGGATTAAAGCGAATTGCAGCATCTAAAGAAGTGTACTCGAATTTATTATTAATAACACCTTCAATGTTTCCAAGAATGTTAAAAGTAAGCCCTAAATCGAAAGAAAATTTATCTGACAATACTCCAGAAAAATTGAATCTTGGAAATTGCGCATTATAACGTTGACCTACTTTTGGAGCGTCTTCTTTACTAAATAAAACAGAAGAAAGACTTACACCAAATGTAAATTTGTCTCCATTTGATTGAGCAATCGAAGTTTGAGAGAAAAAAACAACTATTGCAAAAAGTAGTACTAAGTTCTTCATGGCTATTATTTTATACTAAGGATAACATATTTTTCGTAAAAATATTACTTTCTGAAATAATTAAGAGGATTAAATCTTTTTTTTTATGAAAGAAAACTACATTTGTAAAAAAAATTTTACTTTGACTATCCAGAATATTGTAAATCAATATCAAAAATCTGCGCTAGTTTCGCAGTTAAATGTATTCTTAAAAGAAGATAAGAGCCGTTTTCAAATATCGAATTTGGTAGGATCTTCATTGTCTTTTGTGATTTCAGAAACATTTAAAAAAGCAGACAAACCTTACCTTTTAATTTTTAATGATAAAGAAGAAGCTGCCTATTATTTAAATGATTTAGAGCAACTTTTAGGTGATAAAAATGTGCTTTTTTATCCTGCTTCTTACAAAAGACCTTATCAAATTGAAGAAACAGACAATGCCAATGTTTTGTTACGTTCAGAGGTTTTAAATAGAATAAATTCAAGAAAAAAACCGGCTATAATTGTAACCTACCCAACAGCTTTATTTGAGAAAGTTGTTACTAAAAAAGAACTCGAAAAAAATACTTTAAAAATTGCTGTTGGAGAAAATTTATCGTTAGATTTTGTAAACGAAGTTTTATTCGAATATAAATTTAAACGTGTAGATTTTGTTACAGAACCTGGAGATTTTTCTGTGAGAGGAGGAATTATAGATGTCTTTTCTTTTTCTAATGATGAACCTTTTAGAATTGAATTTTTTGGCGATGAAATTGATAGTATCAGAACTTTTGATGTAGAAACACAATTATCAACAGAAAAGTTGAAAAAAGTTTCTATAATGCCCAATGTTGAGAACAAAACATTGCAAGAAAAAAGAGAAAGTTTTTTAAAATACATCTCCTCAAAAACCATCATTTTTAGTAAAAATATCGATTTGATGATTGGAAATTTAGATAAATTTTTCCAAAAAGCAGAAATCGCATTTAATGATTTATCCAAAGAAATAAAACACGCACAACCTAGCGAATTATTTTGTGATGGTGAGTTTATAAAAAATCAATTACAAGAGTTTAGCTTGGTAGATTTTGGAACTAATAATAACGCTAAGATTTTAGAAACTTCACAAGAAATAGAATTTAACACCATTCCTCAACCTTCTTTTAACAAACAATTTACGTTGTTAATTGATAATCTAGAGGAATATCGCAAAGGAGGTTTTACCAACTATATATTTTGCGCAAACGAACAACAAGCAAAACGTTTTCATGATATTTTTGATGATTCTGACAAGGATGTTCAATATCAAACTATTGTTTTTCCTTTGTATCAAGGCTTTGTAGATGTTAATCAAAAAATAGTTTGTTATTCAGATCATCAAATTTTTGAACGGTATCATAAATTTAGATTGAAGAACGGTTATGCAAAAAAGCAAGCCATTACACTTCAAGAAATCAACAAATTAGAAATTGGTGATTATGTAACACACATGGATCATGGAATTGGAAAATTTGGTGGTTTGCAAAAAATTGATGTTCAAGGTAAAAAGCAAGAAGCGATTAAATTGGTTTATGGAGAACGTGATATTTTATATGTAAGCATTCACTCACTTCATAAAATTTCTAAATTTAATGGCAAAGATGGGAAAGCACCTAAAATTTACAAATTAGGTTCTGGTGCTTGGAAAAAAATCAAACAAAAAACCAAAGCAAGAGTTAAGCATATTGCATTTAATTTAATTCAATTATATGCAAAAAGAAAGCTAGAAAAAGGTTTTGCTTTTG
>CAXBPL010000196.1:0-2804 GCA_963977615.1 uncultured Polaribacter sp.
TACAAGCACCAGATTACGAAACTAGAATATCTATCTTACAAAATAAATTGTACAGAGATGGTGTTGAAATGCCAGATGATATTGTAGAATATGTTGCTAAAAATATAAAATCGAACGTTCGTGAATTAGAAGGTGTTTTAATCTCGATGATTGCACAAGCTTCTTTTAATAGAAGAGAATTCTCTTTAGAATTGGCAAAACAAATTGTAGATAAGTTTGTTAAAAACACCAAAAAAGAAGTTTCTATAGATTACATTCAAAAAGAAGTTTCTAAATATTTCGATATGGATGTTGCTACTTTACAATCTAAAACTCGTAAAAGACACATTGTTCAAGCACGTCAATTAGCGATGTTTTTTGCAAAACGATTAACAAAAACTTCGTTAGCAAGTATTGGGAATCAAATTGGGCAAAGAGATCATGCAACAGTTTTACATGCTTGTAAAACCGTAGATAATTTGACTGAAACTGATAAACAATTCAAAAAATATGTTGATGATTTAACTAAAAAGTTAACTTTTTAGCCTTTTAAATATCTAATTTTTAATTTAAGAATCATCATACTTTTAAAAAGTTTGATGTTTTTTTTTTCATAATTTTAAATGTAAATAATGTTGATGAAAAAAGTTTTAATGGTTTGTTTAGGTAATATTTGCAGATCTCCATTAGCAGAAGGTATTTTAAAATCAAAAATAAATACAAGTAAAATTTTTGTAGATTCTGCAGGAACTGCTGCTTATCATGTTGGTAATTTAGCTGATGAACGCTCTATTGAAGTTGCAAAAAAATACGGAATTGATATTACCAACCAAAGAGCAAGAAAATTTACAGTAAAAGATTTTGATGCCTTTGATTTTATTTATGCTATGGATGAAAGCAATTATCAAAATATTTTGATGTTGGCTAGAAATTCAGAAGATAAAGATAAAGTACAACTAATTCTAAATGAAATTGAGGCTGATAAAAACGCGTCAGTTCCAGATCCTTATTATGGAGGAAATCAAGGTTTTGAAAACGTTTACAAAATGTTAGATGAAGCCTGTGATGTGATTGCAAACAAATTAGCTTGATCATTATTCTTATAGTTATTAGTAAAACCAGAGAAGTCAGTGCTAAATTATAATTCAATTAATTTAAGTAAATTCGTAAAATCAATATAAAAACTACAAAAATGATTGGTAAACTCTATTTAATTCCTACAACTTTAGGCGAAACAGAACCTTTGGAAGTGATGCCTTTATCAATAAAAAAAGTGATAGAGCAAATAGATTATTATATTGTAGAAAACGAAAAATCAGCAAGAAGATTTATTAAAAGTATTACTCCTAAAAAATCACAGCCATCTTTAAATTTAAAACTGTTAGATAAATATGCAGTGGAAGAAGAAACGCAACGTTATTTAGATGTTTGTAGACAAGGAATTAATGTTGGTTTATTATCTGAAGCTGGGGTTCCTGCAATTGCAGATCCTGGAGCCAGTATTGTAAAATTAGCACATCAACAAAATATACAAGTTGTGCCTTTGGTTGGGCCAAGTTCTATATTAATGGCAATGATGGCTTCTGGAATGAATGGACAAAACTTTGCTTTTAATGGCTATTTACCAATTGATAAAGGTGATCGAAAAAGAGCGATTAAAGACTTAGAAAGAATTTCTATGGATAAAGGTCAATCACAAATTTTTATAGAAACACCTTATAGAAATGATAAAATGTTGGCAGATTTAAAAGCGATATTATCACCTCAAACTAGCTTGTGTATTGCTGCAGATATAACATTACCATCAGAATATATAAAAACAATGTCGGTTCAGGATTGGAAACATCAACAACCAGATTTACATAAGAAACCAGCTATTTTTATTATTCAGAAATAACGATGAATAAAAAGTATCTTAATTATATTTTATATGTATTTACTTTTTTAATTATTGTTTACTATGCTTTAAATTTATCAGGAATATTAGTTTTATATAGTAACCCAACAATTTCTAATTCTCCAAATTTACCTGAGGGTTCAAGAAGTATTGGAACAAATACAATTACTCCAAAAAATGGTGATTTTGTTTGTTATAATTTTAATGATGAATATTTAGGAAAACAGATTAGAGTCCACAGATTGGTTGGTTTAGAAGGAGATACTATTCAAATAAAAAAAGGAGTTGTGTTTCTGAATGATAAGAACTTCGACAAAGATTTAAATCTTACTCATTTTTATCAAACTTCTAAAGAAAACTTAATACAATTAAAAAATTCTGACGTTGATTTATCAACTATAATTATTGAACAAATAGATAATGATTCTATAAAACTTTTGTTGGAAGATAGCTTTGTAAAAGAATTAAGTTTTGAAGTTCATAGATTAATTTCTGATGGAGATTTTATAAATCAAGAAACGAAAGCTATCTATAATAAACCTTGGAATGAAGATAATTTTGGACCTATTATAATTCCTAAAAATAAAATATTTGTTTTAGGTGATAACAGAAGTTATACTATAGATTCTAGAACGATTGGTTTGATTAATGCAGATGAAATAGTGAGTGTACTTATAAAGACTTTTTAAACCTTTGCTTTTCTATTAGCAATAATATTAGAAACGTCATAATCAGCAAAATTCTTCATATAAGATTGAATTGAAGCTCCATAAGCATCAGAAAAACGCTGACTTCCTCCACTTCTTAAAAACTTTTTAACGTTTCCTGCTCCACTTAAATGAGCAGCTGCTAAAATACCAGATTCAGTAATTTTAACACCATTAATTGTTTTGCCAACAGAACGTTTAATATCTCTTCTTAAAATCCA
>CAXBPL010000197.1:0-2799 GCA_963977615.1 uncultured Polaribacter sp.
TTTATCTCAATTTTAGAGTTGCAATCGTAAAAACTGCTAATAAAATTCCAATAATCCAAAAACGGACTACAATTTTACTTTCGTGATAACTTAGTTTTTGATAATGATGATGCAAAGGCGACATTCTAAAAATTCGTCTTCCTTCACCAAATTTCTTCTTCGTGTATTTAAACCAAGAAACCTGCATGATTACAGATAAGTTTTCAATCACAAAAATCCCAGCTAAAATTGGTAACAATAATTCTTTCCTGATTGAAATTGCAATTACTGCTATAATTCCACCAATGGTTAAACTTCCTGTATCACCCATAAAAACTTGAGCAGGATACGTGTTGTACCATAAAAAACCAATTAGAGCTCCTGCAAAAGCAAGTATAAAAACCGTCATTTCTCCAGAATTAGGAATGTACATCACATCCAAATAATCTGCGAAAATGATGTTTCCAGAAACCCAAGCAAAAACAGCTAGTGTTACCACAATAATTGCTGATGAACCTGCTGCTAAACCATCAATTCCATCTGTTAAATTGGCTCCATTCGAAACTCCTGTTACAATAAAAACAGTTATAAAAATGAAAACAATCCAACCATATTTTTCATAACCATCACCTAAAAAACTTAATGGTTTTGAATAATCTAATTCGTTATTTTTAAAGAAAGGAACAGTTGTTTTTGTTGATTTATGAGCTTCTCCAAAAACTTGTTTCCTCCCATTTTCTTGAACAATTTGTTGCTCAATTGGTAATTGCTCTTTGATAACAACATCATCATTAAAATATAACATCGATCCAACAATTAAACCCAAACCAACTTGTCCTAAAATTTTAAACTTACCACTTAAACCATCTTTGTCTTTTTTAAATACCTTTATATAATCATCTAAAAAACCAATTAAACCCATCCAAACTGTGGTAATAATTAGAATGATGATGTAAATATTATCCAACTTTGCCAATAAAACTGCAGGAATTAACGTTGCCAAAATGATAATGATTCCACCCATAGTTGGTGTACCAGATTTTTGTTTTTGCCCATCTAAACCTAAATCTCTTACAGTTTCTCCAACTTGCTTTTTTTGCAAATAGTTGATAATTCTTTTTCCATAAATTGCAGAAATCAACAAAGACAAAATAAATGCTGCTGCTGCTCTAAATGTGATAAATTGAAACACACTTGCACCAGGAATACTAAACTGACTTTCTAAATATTCAAATAAATAATATAGCATTCTAATTCTTTTTTAGTTGATTGAAACAATTTACTACCTCCTCTAAATCATCAAAATGAGCGCGAACTCCATTTATTTCTTGATAATTTTCATGTCCTTTTCCTGCAATCAAAATAATATCTCCAGATTCTGACAACTTGCAAGCAGTTTTAATTGCTTGTCTTCTATTTAAAACTGTGAGTGTTTTTTTATAGTTTTCTGCAGAAACTCCCACTTCCATTTCATCTAAAATGGTTTGTGCATTTTCTGTTCTTGGATTGTCTGACGTGAAAATGACTTGATTGCTTAATTGCGAAGCAATATGTGCCATTTTTGGTCTTTTGGTTTTATCTCTATCACCTCCACAACCTACAACTGTAATCACTTTTTCGTTGTTGGTTCTAATATCATTGATAGTTTCTAACACATTTTTTAATGCATCTGGAGTGTGTGCATAATCTACAATTGCTGTAACTCCATCATCTGAAATTACATATTGAAAACGACCACTTACACTCTCTAGCTGACTTACAATCGTTAATATTTCTAGTTTTTCTAATCCTAATAATTCAGCAGTTGCTATAATTGCAGTTAAATTATAGATATTAAAAACACCAATTAATTTGGTCCAAACTTCAGTGCCATCCACAGAAATTAATGTACCTGAAAGTTGCTTTTCTAAAATTCTAGTTTTATAATCTCCAACTGTTTTTAAAGCGTAACTATATTTTTTTGCAACCGTGTTTTGCAACATAAAGTTGCCATTTTTATCATCGATATTCGTTAACGCAAATGCCGATTTTGGCAAACTATCAAAAAACGATTTTTTTACATTTCTGTAGTCTGCAAACGTTTCATGATAATCTAAATGATCATGAGAAAGATTGGTAAAAATACCACCTGCAAACTTTAAACCTTCCGTTCTTTTTTGATGAATTCCATGAGAACTCACTTCCATAAAACAGTATTCTACACCAGCCTCCAACATCATATCTAAATATTTATTGATGGTTAAGGAATCTGGAGTTGTATGTGTTGCTTTAAATTCGGTTTCATCAACCAAAATTTTCACAGTTGATAACAAACCAACTTTATAACCTGCTTTGTGAAATAATTGATATAAAAGTGATGCTATTGTTGTTTTTCCATTAGTACCTGTAACCCCAACTACTGAAAATTTTGTTGAAGGATTTTCATAAAAATTAGCAGCCATTATTGCCAAAGCAACATTTGCATCAGCAACTTGAATATAACTAACCCCTTCTTTTTTATCACTTGGAAAATCTTCACAAATAATAACACTTGCTCCTAAAGAAATCGCTTTATCAATATATAAATGACCATCTACTTGAACGCCTTTTTGCGCTACAAAAACATCCTGGTTCTCAACTTTTCTAGAGTCAAAAACAAGTTGATTTACATCCATATTTGTATTTCCAAATACTTGTTTGATGGCAACCTTATATAATATGTCTTGTAAATTTTTCAGTTTATGATAATTTTAAAATAATTGTCGTTCCTTTTACTAGTTTTTCGCCCTTTTTTATGGATTGTGTTTTTACTTTTCCTACACCAGAAAACTGGACTTTCAT
>CAXBPL010000198.1:0-2780 GCA_963977615.1 uncultured Polaribacter sp.
GAAGTTTGAAGTTTGAAGTTTGAAGTTTGAAGTTTGAAGTTTGAAGTTTGAAGTTAAATTAAAAAAATTAGAGAAATCTATTTAAAAACAGCATAATCCTAAACATTTTGAAACTTAAATAAATGAAAAAAATAATATCAACTACAAAAGCACCTGCTCCTATTGGGCCTTATAATCAAGCAATTTTAAGCGGAAACACATTATATACTTCTGGACAAATAGCAATTAACCCAGCAACAGGAGAATTGGTTTTAGATTCTATTGAAGCTGAAACAACACAAGTAATGGAAAATATGAAAGAAGTTTTAGCTGCTGCTGAAATGACTTTTGAAGATGTTATAAAATCATCTATTTTTATTGCTGATATGAATCAGTTTGCTAAAATAAATACGGTTTATGGTTCTTATTTTAATGAAGAAACTGCACCTGCAAGAGAAACTGTAGAAGTTGCAAACTTACCAAAATTTGTAAACGTAGAAATTAGTATGATTGCTGTGAAGTAGTTTTTAGTTTTTAGTTTTTAGTTTTTAGTTTTTAGTTTTTAGTGAAAATGAAAAACTTTAAAATTAAACAAACAATAAAAAACCTGATAGAAAATTAATTCTATCAGGTTTTTATATTTATATGAAATTGTTGTTACTATAAAGTAGCAGCATATTCAATTAAGTCAACTATTTTAGTTGAATATCCCATTTCATTATCATACCAAGAAATAACTTTTACAAAATTATCATTTAAAGCAATACCAGCTTTAGCATCAAAAATTGAAGTTCTTGTATCACCAACAAAATCTTGAGAAACTACTAAATCTTCAGTATATCCTAAAATACCTTTCATTTCTTCGCTTTCTGAAGCTGTTTTCATTGCTGCACAAATTTCTTCATACGTTGCTGATTTTTCTAACTTTACAGTTAAATCTACCACAGAAACATCCATAGTTGGTATTCTAAAAGCCATACCAGTTAATTTACCATTCATTGCTGGAATTACTTTTCCTACAGCTTTTGCGGCTCCAGTAGAAGAAGGAATTACGTTTCCAATTGCAGAACGTCCACCTCTCCAATCTTTAGCAGAAGGTCCATCAACAGTATTTTGTGTTGCAGTTGCAGCGTGTACAGTTGTCATTAAACCTTCAACTATACCAAAGTTATCATTTAAAACTTTTGTAATTGGCGCTAAACAGTTTGTTGTACAAGATGCGTTAGAAAAAATCTTTTGATCTGCTTTTAATTCTTTATTATTTACACCCATAACAAACATTGGTGTATGATCTTTAGATGGTGCAGATAAAACAACTTTTTTAGCTCCTGCTAATAAGTGCTTTCCAGCAGTTTCTTCAGTTAAGAAAAAACCTGTAGATTCAATTACGTATTCTGCTCCAACTTCATTCCACTTTAAGTTTGCTGGATCTCTTTCTGCAGTAATTCTAATTTCGTTTCCGTTAACAACTAATTTACCATCTTTTACTTCAACAGTTCCATCAAATTGACCATGAACTGAATCGTATTTTAACATATATGCTAAATAATCTACATCTAATAAATCGTTTATTGCTACTACTTGTACGTTATCTCTTAAAACTGAAGATCTAAATGCTAATCTTCCTATTCTTCCAAATCCGTTAATTCCTACTTTTATCATTATTACTTAATTTTAAATATTATGTGGTCATTATATCTGACACACGAATTAATTCTTTATTAATCTTTGATTGTCCTTTTATGGCTTTACCTAAAGGAGTTACAGCTATTTTATCGTTAATTAAACCAACCATTAAGTTCGATTTACCATCCAATAAAGATTCTACTGCTTTTACACCCATTCTACTTGCCAAAACTCTATCGAAACAAGATGGAGAACCACCTCTTTGCATGTGTCCTAAAACAGAAACTCGAACATCGTATTCTGGTAAATGTTCGTTTACGTAATCTTTTAATTCAAATACGTTTTTACCTGTTTTATCACCTTCTGCAACAATTACAATACTCGACGATTTTCCAGATTCTTTACTTCTTTTTAAAGATTCTAACAAACGCTCTAAACCTAAATCTTCTTCAGGAATTAAAATTTCTTCTGCTCCTGCTCCAACACCTACATTTAAGGCAATATGTCCAACATCTCTACCCATCACTTCAACAAAAAATAATCTGTTGTGAGAAGATGCTGTATCTCTAATTTTATCGATAACTTCTACTGCATTGTTTAAAGCTGTATCATACCCTAAAGTATGTGTAGTACCAGCAATATCATTATCTATAGTTCCAGGAATTCCCATAATTGGAAAATCGAATTCTTTGTTAAAAATTAGTGCACCTGTAAAAGTTCCATCTCCACCAATAACAACCAAAGCATCTATATTTGCTGCTTTTAAGGCATCATAAGCTTTTTGCCTACCTTCCTTAGTCATAAATTGTTTAGACCTCGCAGATTTTAAAAAAGTACCTCCTTTATTAATGATACCTTTTACACTTCGCGCATTCAATTCGATAAAATCGCCTTCTATCATCCCTTCATAACCTCTGTAAATTCCTGCACATTCTATTTTATAATATGCACAAGTTCTTACTACAGATCTTATTGCTGCGTTCATTCCTGGAGAATCTCCTCCAGAAGTCATTACGCCTATTTTTTTAATTTTCTCCATATATTATGATGTAAAAATAAATCTTTTAAGTGGTTTAAAATAATTAAATTACGAAATCGATATAGCCTTTAACCCCTTAATTTTAAAAGGAAAAATACAAATTTAAGTACGAAAACCATTTCGTTTTTAGTGAATA
>CAXBPL010000199.1:0-2759 GCA_963977615.1 uncultured Polaribacter sp.
CTTATTTCTTATGTAAATCCGTTTATTGGAACTGGTGGTCATGGACATACATATCCAGGAGCAACCATGCCTTTTGGAATGATGCAACTCTCTCCAGATACACGTTTAGATGGTTGGGATGGTTGTTCTGGTTATCATTATTCTGATGATGAAATCTACGGATTTTCACACACGCATTTAAGTGGAACAGGGGTTTCTGATTATGGAGATATTTTATTGATGCCAACCAATAAACAAGTTTTTAATAATGGAGCTGATGGAAAAGAAGGCTATAAATCTAAATTTTCTCATGATAAAGAAGTTGCAGAACCAGGTTTTTACAAAGTGCATTTAGAGGATACAGATATTGATGTAGAATTGACAGTTTCTAAAAGAAGTGGAATGCATAAATATAGTTTTCCATCTGCTGAAAATCAATATGTGATTTTAGATTTATTACACAGAGATAAAGTCTTGGATGCAAAAATTAATAGAGTTTCTGATACAAAATTAACAGGTTTTCGTTTTTCTGAAGCTTGGGCGTCAGATCAACGATTATTTTTTGCAATTGAAACATCACATTCTTTTTCTGATGTTTTACAATCTCCAGAGAAAAAAGGAATGAAAGGAGCACAAAAAATAGCGTTGAATTTTATCAACCCAAATAACGAACCAGTTTTTATTAAAATAGGAATTTCTGCAGTTGATATAGAAGGTGCAAATAAGAATTTAGCAGCAGAAATTGGAAATCAAACTTTTGAGCAAGTTAAAAAAAATGCTCAAGAAATTTGGGAACAACAATTAGAAAAAATTGTAGTTGAAGATACAAATGAAGATAATAAAGTCAATTTTTATTCTTCTATGTATCATGTTTCAATTGCACCAAATTTGTATCAAGATGTAGATGGAAGATATAGAGGAATGGATTTAGAAATTCACGAAACTAAAGATTTTGATTATTATACAGTTTTCTCATTATGGGACACATACAGAGCTGCACATCCATTATACACAATAATTGAGCAAGAAAAAACAAACGATTTTATCAATACTTTCTTAGCAAAATATGATGAAGGTGGTATTATGCCAATTTGGGATTTAGCAGGAAATTATACAGGTTGTATGATTGGGTATCATGCAGTGCCAGTAATCGCGGATGCGTATTTAAAGGGCATTCAAAATTACGATGTTGAGAAAGCCTTTGAAGCCATGAAACATTCTGCAACTCGTGATAAATTAGGGTTGGATTCTTATAAAGAATTTGGTTTTATTCCTGTGGAAAAAGAATCTGAATCTGTTTCTAAAACCTTAGAATATGCTTATGACGATTGGACAATTGCACAAATGGCAAAAGATTTAGATAAGCAAGAAGATTATAAAACGTATGCTGAAAGAGCACAATATTATAAGAATATTTTTGATCCAAACACTCAATTTATGAGAGGTCGTTTTAGAAATACGTGGTTTGCGCCTTTTGATCCTTATGAAGTGAATTTTAATTATACAGAAGCCAATTCTTGGCAGTACAGTTTTTATGTTCCTCAAGATATTACTGGTTTTACAAAATTATTAGGAGGAAAGCAGCAATTAGAAAATCAGTTAGATGAATTATTTGCTGCAAATGATAAAACTTCAGGAAGTCATCAAGTGGATATTACTGGTTTAATTGGGCAATATGCACATGGAAATGAACCAAGTCATCATATGGCTTATTTGTATAATTTTGTAAATAAACCAGCAAAAACACAAGAAAAAATTCGTCAGATATTAACAGAATTGTACACAAATACTCCAGATGGAATTTCAGGAAACGAAGATTGTGGACAAATGAGTGCTTGGTATATTTTCTCTTCTTTAGGCTTTTATCCTGTAACTCCAGGATCTAATCAATATATAATTGGAAGTCCATTATTTAATAAAGCTACTATTAATTTAGAGTCTGGCAAATCATTTACTGTGGATGTTGTTTATAAATCTAAAGATCATATTTACATCAAATCTGTAAAGTTGAATGGAGAGAATTATGAGTATTCTTATATCAATCATCAAGATATTATGAATGGTGGAAATTTGGTTTTCGAAATGACAGACAAACCTTCAAATTGGGGAACAAAAGATGAATTTATTCCATCAACAAAAATAGATGAACACGTAATTGTGGCATCCCCATTTATAGAAAAGGGAGATATTGCTTTTAAAGGAAGCACAGAAGTTAGTTTGGGGAATGTAGATAAAGAAGTTAAAATCTATTATTCTTTAGGTGATGATTTTCAGGAATATAAAAAACCATTTACAATTTCAGAAAAAGAAACTTTAAAAGTATATGCAGAAAAAGAAAATGTAAAAAGTAGCATAATTGTAACTGATTTTTATAAAATTGATCCAAATCTTAAAATCGAATTAAAAAGTGAGTATGCAAATCAGTATAATGCTGGTGGAAATAATGCTTTAATTGATGGAATTGTTGGAACAGAAGATTTTAGAACAGGAACTTGGCAAGGTTATCATGATAGAGATTTGGTTGCTATTGTTGATTTAGGAAGTCAGAAAAAAATTAGTGAAGTTTCTGTTGGCTTTTTAGAAGATCAAAGAAGCTGGATTTTTTATCCAACAGAAGTAACCTGTCTATTTTCTAAAGATGGAAAAGAATTTAAAAACTTTGAAAATAATTCTTATCAATATAAAACATCAGCATCTGAAAATGTTACTATTAAAAATGTTAAGTTTTCAACCCTAAATAAAGAATATAGATTCATAAAAATCATCGCAAAAAAATTAGG
>CAXBPL010000200.1:0-2752 GCA_963977615.1 uncultured Polaribacter sp.
TCTTTATGTAAAGGGAATAATTGCTCAATTCTTACCAAAGCAATATCTTCTCTGTTTAAATTTTCTCTTTCTTCTAATAAATCATAATAGAATTTACCCATACAAAAAACCATTTTCTTTATATTTTTTGGTTCTAAAGTATCATCTATTACTTCTTGGAATTCGCCAGTTGCTAAATCTTGAATAGAATTCACCACTTTTGGATGACGTAACAAACTTTTTGGTGTAAATACAATTAAGGGTTTTCTATAATCGCGCTTCATTTGACGACGCAATAAATGAAAGAAATTTGCAGGTGTTGTACAATTAGCAACAGACATATTATCTTCTGCACATAATTGTAAATAACGCTCAATTCTTGCAGATGAATGCTCAGAACCTTGCCCTTCATAACCATGGGGTAATAGAACTACAATTCCATTTTGTGCTTTCCATTTGTCTTCTGCAGCAGAAATATATTGGTCGAAAATAATTTGAGCTCCGTTAGAAAAATCTCCAAACTGTGCTTCCCAAATTGTTAACGTATTTGGGTTTGCCATTGCATAACCATAATCGAATCCTAAAACTGCATATTCAGATAATAACGAGTTGTAAATCGTCATTTGTCCTTTCGACTTTGGATTTAAGTTCAATAAATTGATTCTTTCCTCTGTAACTTCATCACGTAAAATAGCATGTCTGTGAGAGAATGTTCCTCTTTCTACATCTTGTCCAGAAATTCTTACATTAAAACCTTCTTCCATTAAAGAACCATAAGCCAAGTTCTCTGCCATTCCCCAATCTAATTGATTCGTTTCAAAAGCCATTTTAGCTCTACCTTGTAAAATACGTTCTGCTTTTCTTACAAAGTTTGCACTTTCTGGCACTGTAGATACTACTTTTGCAATATTGTTTAAACCATCTTCAGTATATTTAGTATCGACAGTTTTTAACATTGCTTCTTGGTCTTGGCGTTCAAAGCCTTCCCAAGTAGATTCCATAAACTCTTCTACTTTAGAGTTTTTATCTTTTTTAGAATTGTCGAATTCTGTTTCCAACATTCCTTTAAATTCTTCTGTAATTTCATCAACAAAAGAAGCACTTATAGATTGCTCTTCTAACAATTTAGCTGCATAAATTTCTTTTGGATTTTTATGTTTAGAAATTGCTTTGTATAATTTTGGTTGTGTAAAACGAGGTTCATCACCTTCATTATGCCCATATTTTCTATAGCCTAATAAATCGATAAAAATATCCGTTTCAAACTTCATTCTAAATTCTAAGGCCATTTGCATTGCATGACAAACAGCTTCAGTATCATCTGCATTTACGTGTAAAACAGGCGATAATGTTACTTTTGCAACATCTGTACAATACGTACTTGAACGTGCATCTAAATAATTTGTGGTAAAACCAATTTGATTATTTACAACAATATGAATAGTTCCACCAGTTTTATAACCGTTCAATTTTGCCATTTGAACAATTTCATAGGCAATTCCTTGTCCAGCAATTGCAGCATCACCATGAATAACTATTGGAAGAATTTTGCTTGAATCTCCATCATATTTTCTGTCGATTTTTGCTCTTGTAATTCCTTCTGCAACAGCTGCAACCGTTTCTAAATGCGATGGATTTGGCACTAAGTTCATCTTAATTTCATTTCCATCTCTGTAGGTTTTACTTAATGTTAAACCTAAATGATATTTTACATCACCATCAATATCTTCATCTTCGAAATCTTTACCTTCAAACTCGCTAAATAAATCTCTAACTGGTTTTTTAAAGATGTTTACTAAGGTGTTTAAACGACCTCTGTGAGCCATTCCTAACACACATTCTTTTACGCCATACAATTCTGCAGCATCTCTTAACATCACACTAATTCCAGGAATTAGGGTTTCTCCACCTTCTAAAGAGAATCTTTTTTGACCCACATATTTAGTTTGTAAAAAACTCTCGAAAGTTACTGCTTGATTTAATTTTGTAAGAATATATTTTTTTGCGTCTGTTGAGTATTTTGGGTGATTATCATTTTCATTCAAACGATTTTGCCACCATTTTAATTTCTCTGGATTGCGCATATACATATACTCAACTCCAATAGAATCGCAATAAATAGTTTTAAGATGTTCTATAATTTGAGATAAAGTTACTTTTCCTAGTCCAAGAATTTCTCCTGCTGAAAAATAGCTTTCTAAATCATTATTTGATAAACCAAAAGTTTCTAAATCTAAAGTAGGATGATATTGTCTTCGATCTCTAACAGGATTTGTTTTAGTAAATAAATGTCCTCTTGTTCTGTAGCCGTTAATTAAATCTGCTACTAAAAACTCTTTTTTAACTTCTTGCGGAATTTCTACTGAAACTTCTTCATCTTTTAAAGAGTAATTTTCGTTTGCCAAATCATATCCTTGGAAAAAACTTCGCCAACTTGGCTCAACTGAATCTGGGTGTATTAAATATTGGTCATATAAATCAGCTATAAAGCCTGTGTGTGCTGCATTTAAAAAAGAAAACTTATCCATATAAAAACTTATACTTTGTTGATAATTGTTATAATAAGACAAAAATACAATTTTTAGCAATAATGGCATTGCTTATTTTAAACATAAACATTTAAAATTTTATTAAATTTTTTCAAAAAACATTTGCGTATATTTTAAAAAGATTTATATTTGCACTCGCTAAACATAAAAAGCAATTTTTGTGTAGCAAACTCCTCCTTAGCTCAGTTGGTTAGAGCATCTGACTGTTAATCAGAGGGTCCTTG
>CAXBPL010000201.1:0-2750 GCA_963977615.1 uncultured Polaribacter sp.
CTTGAAAAAGAGATTGACAAAAAAGTACAAACTGGCGAATTTGGTGCAGACATGAAAGTTGAACTGATAAATGATGGTCCAGTTACAATTCTTATCGATTCTAAAAATAAAGAGTAAGTTTTAATGACTTTTTTTGATGTTCATACACATACAATTTCTTCGGATGAAAATATATTTTCAATTTTAAATACCTATCCAAATTCTACTGATTTTTCTCAACCATTTTCCATAGGGATTCATCCTTGGTTTATCAATAAAGAAAATTTAGACAACGAACTTTTAGTTGTTGAGCAAAAACTTCAAGAAAGAAACTGTTTTGCTTTGGGCGAATGTGGTTTGGATAAAATTACAAAAACAGACTTTGAACTCCAGAAATTAGCATTTAGAAAGCAAGTGCTGTTATCAGAAAAATATAAAAAACCGTTGATTATTCATTGTGTAAAAGCACATCAGGGAATTATCGAAATAAAAAAAACGTTGAAACCAACTCAAACTTGGGTTTTACATGGTTTCAACAAAAACTTACAAGTAGCAGAAAGTTTATTAAAAAATGATATTGTATTGTCTTTTGGAACAGCAATCATCAATAATAAAAAATTACAAGAAGTGTTTTTAGCTATTTCTTTGGATAAGATTTTAATAGAAACAGATGATTCAGAAGTTACGATTCAAGAAATTTATCAGAAAATAGCAACAATAAAAAGTATTGAAGTTAAAGAGCTTCAACAAAAAATAAAACAAAATTTTAAACGTATTTTTAAAAGATGAGTTGGTTAGAACGTACAGAATTATTGGTGCAAAAAGAAGGAATAGAAAAACTGAAAAAAGCGAATATTCTTGTAGTTGGTTTGGGTGGAGTAGGATCTTATGCAGCTGAATTTATAGCAAGAGCAGGTGTGCAAAAAATAACACTAGTAGATGGTGATGTTTTTGATGAAACCAATAAAAATAGGCAATTACCAGCACTAGATTCTACCATAGGAAAATCGAAAGCGCAAGTTTTGGCATCAAGATTAAAAGACATCAACAAAGATATTGAGTTGGTGGTTTTAGAAGAATTTTTATCACCAGAAAGAGCCTACGAAATTGTGTCAAAAGAATTTGATTATGTGCTAGATTGTATCGATTCAATTACTCCAAAAGTGAATTTAATTGTGGCTGCTAGAAGAAAAAAGGTGAAAATAATATCGTCTATGGGAGCAGGAGGTAAGTTAGATGTTACCAAAATAAAAGTTGCAGATATTGGTAAAACAAAAAATTGTACAATGGCTAGAATTTTGCGTAAACGCTTAAAAGAACGCAAAGTAAATAAAGGCGTTAAAGCAGTTTTTTCTGAAGAAATTCAGATTTCTAAAAGTTTAAAAATTACTGATGGAACTAATTTTAAGAAATCTTATTATGGAACTATAAGTTATATGCCAGCAGCATTTGGTTTGCAAGCAGCAGCTTATGTTATTAATTATATTTTAAAAAAGTAGATAATAGTTTCCAAGGAAAATAAATTTGTCATACATTTGCGTAACAAATCAATATAAACTTTAAAATAATTAAATAATGAAAAAAATAATTTTATCACTTGTAGTATTTGCATCAGTTTTAACTGCTTGTAAAGGAGAAAAGAAAGAAACTGTAAAAACTGACGAAGCAAAAGTTGTAGACGTAAACGTTGGTGAATTAGATAACGTAGATACATCTGTATCTGTTTTACATTGGGAAGGAACAAAACCAACTGGTGCACATAATGGAACTGTAGCTTTAAAAACTGGAGGTTTACTTATAAATGAAGGAACTTTAGTTGGTGGTGAGTTTATTATTGATATGAGCACAATTACAAATAAAGATATGGAAGGATCTGATGGTGCTGGAAAATTAGAAGGACATTTAAAAGCAGCAGATTTCTTTGATATAGAAGCTTACCCAACATCTAGATTTGTAATTACAAATGCAGAAAAAACAGCAACAGGTTATAATGTAACAGGAAATTTAAGAATTAAAGATGTTACAAAAAGCATTACAATTCCTGCAATGCTTTCTACAGAAAGTGGTGTAACTGTTTTTAAAAGCGAAACTTTTAACATTAACAGAGCAGATTTTAACGTAAAATACGGTTCAAAATCTTTCTTTGATGATTTACAAGATAAATTTATTGATGATATAATTGCAATGTCTTTTGAAGTTAAAACAAAAGCATAATAATAAACCAATTTAAAATTAATTAAATGAATATTTACAAAATGCCAAGACCTTGTGGATGTGGATTAACATCTAATCCAGATGGAAATTGTGATGGCTCACATGCAAACAAATAATAAATTTTAATTTATTTTAAACCCAAAACTTTTAGTTTTGGGTTTTCTTTTTTAATTTGGCATTCTATAAAAAATATATGCCCAAAATAAAGCCCCTTAAATTATTCTTATTACTACTTCTTAATATTTTTGTTAGCTATTCTCAAAGTTCGGAATTAAGTGTATACTCAATTCCTGCTGACTTAAAAGAAAATGCAAATGCTGTTGTAAGAAATAGCTCTATAGAAATTACCATCGACGATTTTGATAAAATGGTGGTTTATGAAAAAAAAATAGTTACTGTTTTAAATAAGTTGGGCAATTCAGATGCTGGTATTTATCAACATTATGATGATGATACAAAAATCACAGAGCTCTCTGCGCTTATTTATGATGCTTTTGGAAACGAAATTAAAAAATTTAAAGAACGAGATTTTTTAGATGTAAGTGCTGTAGATGGTG
>CAXBPL010000202.1:0-2737 GCA_963977615.1 uncultured Polaribacter sp.
AATTTTCACATAATCGTTACTTTGCCAAAACGAAAAACATGAGAAATTTAATACTACTAATACTTACAGCAACATTTTTAAGCTGTGGAGCAAAAAAACTTGTAACATCCAAAGAAAAAAGATTTGAAGGAAACTGGTATCTAGAAAAAATAACCTACAATACAGATGCTAATTACAATGTAACGTTGTTTAATGATGCATCAAAATATTGTTTTGAAGGCAGTAGCTGGAAATTTTTAAGAGATAATAAATCAGGCAATTATGTAGTGAATAAAACCTCTTGTGAAACCAAGGTTAGAGATTTTAAATACGAAATTGGTCATGAAGATACAGCAACTGGTTTTTACAATCTTATCTTAACTCCAATTAACGGAAATACAAGCAAATCTTATAATTTATTCTTAAAAGATTTAGATATGTCTTCTATGAAATGGCAAGAAAGCAGAACCATAGATGGTGTAGAATTTACAATTGAAATGAAATTCAAAAAGTTCGACTAATTTAAAGTTAAAAGAGCCGTAAATTTGCGTCTATTTTCCGTTCGAAAATTTAATATTTTTAGCAGTGAAAATAAGCGCAAACTAATCTTGTTTTTTTAATCTTGATGTCATTAGAAATTTAGCCATTTTTAACTGTACATTTGTCTAAAATGCAACAAAAAGTAAATTCTATGTCTGTAAAAGCAAAAAAACATTTAGGTCAACATTTTTTAACAGATGAAACCATTGCAAAAAATATTGCAGATGCTTTAACAGAAGTTGGTTATGATCATGTGTTGGAAATTGGTCCAGGAATGGGTGTTTTAACAAAATACTTATTACAGAAAAAACCAAAAATTACCGTTTTTGAATTAGACAGAGAATCTGTGGCGTATTTAAAAGACGTTTTTCCAATTGAACACCTGAATCTAAATACCACTAAAGAAAAATTTGAAATTATTGAAGGTGATTTTTTAAAGAAAGAAATTCAAGAAATTTTTAATAAAGAACAAGTAGCCATTATTGGTAATTTCCCTTATAATATTTCTACGCAAATTGTTTTTAAAGCGATAGAAAACAGGGAATTCGTACCTGAATTTGCAGGCATGTTTCAAAAAGAAGTTGCTATGCGAATTGCAGAAAAAGAAGGCTCTAAAGTTTACGGAATTTTATCGGTTTTAACCCAAGCTTTTTTTGATGTTGAGTATCTTTTTACAGTGCCACCAACTGTTTTTAATCCACCACCAAAAGTAGATTCTGGTGTTATTAGATTCATCAGAAAAAAAGATTATTCACTTCCTGTAGATGAAAAACTATTTTTTAGAGTTGTAAAAAAAGCTTTTAATCAACGTAGAAAAATGTTGCGTTCTAGTTTAAAATCTTTCAATCTTTCGGATTCTTTAAAAGAAGAACCTATCTTTGCGAAACGACCAGAACAACTATCAGTTCAAGAGTTTATTTCACTCACGCAAAAACTAGCAAATAATGCCATTTGAAATCACAGACGACTTTCTAGATAACCTTTCCGAACTTATTGCAAAAGACCATTCAAAAGAGATTACAGTACTTTTTGAAGACGTCCATTTTGCAGATATTGCAGAGGTTTTAGACGAGTTAGATTTCGATGAAGCTATTTATATCATTAAACTTTTAGACAGCGAAAAAACATCTGAAATTCTTACAGAATTAGAAGATGATATTCGTGAAAAAATCCTTGACAATTTATCTGCAAAAGAAATTGCAGACGAAATTGGTGAAATGGATTCTGATGATGCTGCAGATATTATTGGAGAACTTTCTATTGAGCGTCAAAGACGAGTTATCAATGAGTTAGAAGACGATGAATTAGCAGCAGATATTAAAGAATTATTATCTTATGATGATAATACTGCAGGTGCTTTAATGGCAAAAGAACTCGTAAAAGTATATGAAACTTGGACAGTTGCAGGTTGTATGCGTAGAATTCGTGGGCAAGCAGCAGAAGTAACCAGAGTTCACTCCATTTATGTGGTTGATAAAGATGATAAATTGGTTGGGCGTTTGTCTTTAAAAGACTTAATAATAGCAAAATCCGACCAAAAAATTTCAGACATTTCTAAAGATTCTGTGGATTCTGTAAATGTAGATGAAGATGATGAAGAGATTGCCAAAATTATGGCAAAATACGATTTGGAAGCCATTCCTGTTGTAGATAAAAACAATGTTTTAGTGGGTAGAATTACCATTGATGATATTATAGATGTTATTAGAGATGAGGCTGATAAAGATTACCAAATGGCAGCAGGTTTCTCTCAAGATGTAGAAGCAAATGATACCATTTGGGAATTGACAAAAGCACGTTTGCCTTGGTTAATTTTAGCCCTTTTTGGTGGTTTTGTTTCGGTTTCTGTATTGGGTAGTTTCGATGAAGCCATGGAAAAATATCCAGAACTTTTCTTTTTTACACCATTAATTGCAGCAATGGCTGGTAATGTTGGTGTACAATCTTCTGCAATTATTGTACAAGGTTTGGCAAACGATAGTTTGCGAGGTTCGCTTTTTAGACGACTTTTAAAAGAAATTTTACAAGGTTTATTAAACGGATTTGTTTTAGCAGCTTTACTAATGTCTGCAGGAATGTTATTTCTTGGTTTTCCTTTAGATTTAGGAATTACAGTAGCTGCTTCTTTGGTTTCTGTAATTGTAATTGCATCGATTATTGGTACTTTTATTCCGATTATTTTAGCAAAAAGAGGTGTAGATCCTGCATTAGCAACTGG
>CAXBPL010000203.1:0-2709 GCA_963977615.1 uncultured Polaribacter sp.
CGTAATTCTGCTAAACCTCGCAAACGACCAATTCCAGAATAACCAGGATTTGTTTTTTTCTTTAAATCGTCTAACATTTTATGACCATGATCTGGTCTAAAAGGCATTCTAAAATCTTTTCTTCCAGAGTTAATACGTTTCTTCTGTTCTAAAATTAGAGCTTTCATCACAGAAAACATATCCACATCACCATCTAAATGATCTGCTTCATGAAAATTTCCTTCAGCATCTCTTTTTGTAGCTCTTAAATGGATAAAATGAATTCTATCTCCTAAACGCTTTACCATTCCTGCTAAATCATTATCTGCTCTTACTCCAAACGATCCTGTACAGAACGTTAATCCGTTATTTGGTGATGGAACAGCTTTGTACAAATCCTCAATATCTTGTTCAGTTGAAACAACTCTTGGCAATCCTAAAATTGGAAAAGGAGGATCATCTGGATGAATGCACATTAAAATTCCTGCATTTTCTGCTGCTGGAATTATTTCTGATAAAAAAGAGTATAAATTTGCTTTCAATTCTTTTGGCCCAACTTTATTGTAAGTGGCTAAAATAGCATTGAATTCCTTTAAAGTATACCCTTCTTCTGCTCCAGGCAAACCTGCAATTATATTGTTAATTAATTTTTTTTGAGCTTCTTTAGATGATTTTTCAAAAAAAGATTTTGCTCTTTTTTGTTGATCTTCTGTATAATCATTTTCTGCTCCTGGACGTTTTAATAAGTATAACTCAAACGCAGCAAAGGCATCAACTTCAAAACGTAATGCTGTTGATTGATCAGAAACTTCAAAATCTAAATCTGTTCTTGTCCAATCTAAAACTGGCATAAAATTATAACATACAATGTCAATTCCACATTTCCCAAGATTGGTTAACGTTTGCTTATAATTATTATAATATTTTTGATAATCGCCAGATTTCGTTTTAATATTTTCGTGAATTGGAACAGATTCTACAACAGACCAAGACAATCCGACTTTTTCTATAGCATCTTTTCTTTTCTGAATTTCAGCAACAGTCCAAACTTCTCCATTTTTTATGTGATGTAATGCAGAAACAATTCCTGTTGCACCAGTTTGTTTTATATCTTGTAAAGAGACAGGATCATTGGGTCCATACCATCTCCAAGTTTGTTCTAATTTTTCTTTCATCTTTATATTTTTTAAACACCACTATATGCTGCAAATCCACCATCTATTGGCACAACAACTCCTGTTACAAATTTAGAACCATCTCCACATAACCATAAAGTTGTCCCTATTAAATCTTCTGGAGTTCCATAACGATTCATTGGTGTTTGATCTATAATTTGCTGACCTCTTTTTGTTAAAGATCCATCTTCTTCCGTTAATAAACTTCTATTCTGATCTGTTAGAAAAAAGCCTGGAGCCAAAGCATTTACTCGAATTCCTACTTGAGAGAAATGGACAGCTAACCATTGTGTAAAATTAGAAACAGCCGCTTTTGCAGCACTATAAGCTGGAATTTTTGTTAAAGGTGTAAATGCATTCATAGAAGAAATATTTAAAATTGAGCAATTTTCTCTCCCAATCATATCTACAGCAAAAACTTGTGTTGGTAATAAAGTTCCAATAAAATTTAAGTTGAAAGTGAATTGAATTCCACTAATATCTAAATCGAAAAAAGTTTTAAAACCTTCTGTTTTATTTGCTAAATCTGCAGCTTCTAAAAACGGATTTGAAGTGGTTCCTAAAGGATGATTCCCTCCTGCACCATTGACCAAAATATCTACTTTTCCAAAAATTGCATTCACTTGTTTTTTTGCCTGCTCTAAAGAATCTTTCTCTAAAACATTTGCTGCAAGTCCAATTGCTTGTCCTCCATCAGCATTTATTTCATCAGCAACTTTATCTGCGGCTTCTTTTCTTAAGTCTAAAACAGCGACTTTATTCCCTTCTTTCGCTAAAGCTTTTGCTAATGTGCTACATAAAACTCCACCAGCACCAGTTACTACAATTGTTTTACTCATTATATTTGATTTAGTTTATTCACTAATACTTTTCCAATTTATTCTTAATAATATTCTGCATCAGTAAGCTATTTTATCGTTTTCATAAATGGAATTAAAGCTCCATTTATCCATGTTACAAAACCAAATATAAAAACAAACTTGCAATGATACTGATTGCTTTAGTGTTGCTCTTCTGTTGCATAATTCTATTTTATAAATATTTAAGCTACATCTTTTTAAATAAAAATTACTTAGATAAATATTTATTTCAAAAATATGCAAACGTTTGCATAAACCCAAATTTATAGTGTTTTTTATTATTATTTTTTATACGTTTGAAGTTTATAAACATAATTACAAAACATTTTAAATAGTTTCCGATATGAAAATAAAACCTTTTTTAAATGATGATTTTCTATTAGAAAATAGTATTTCGCAACAACTTTATCATGATTTTGCTAAAAAACAACCCATCATAGATTATCATAGTCATGTTTCTGATGCTGATATTGCTAACAATCGTAAATATGAAAACTTAACTCAAGTTTGGCTTGAAAGCGATAGCTCAAAATGGAGAGCTATGAGAACTTTTGGAATTTCTGAAAATTATATTACAGGAGAAGCTAGTGATTTTGAAAAATTTGAAAAATGGGCAAAAACAGTTCCTTATACAATTAGGAATCCATTATATCATTGGACACAGATGGAATTGAAGATTTTTTTATCCGAAGAAA
>CAXBPL010000204.1:0-2632 GCA_963977615.1 uncultured Polaribacter sp.
CCAAAACCTATTCCACAAAGAAAACCACCAGTTGTTTCATGTGGTTCTGTTCCGTAAAAAAGATATCCTGTATAGGCTCCAGAAATAATTAATAAGAGTGCTAAGGCCAAGACTAAATTTCTATTTTTATATAAAAATCTTTTCATTTTAATTTTTATTTGCAGTAGGATAAAACTCTTTCACCAATTTTAACTCAGTTCTAAAAGCAAGCATTTTATCTCCGAATTTTTGTAAACTTTTTATTCTTAAATCATCTGCATCTTCTTTGTAATAATTTTGCAAATCTGCTTGTGAATTTGCTGTGTACTGCACAGAATACGTTTTACCTCCCATTTCTTCTTCCACCAAAACTTGTGTGAATTTAGCAGAAATAAATTTCCCTGTATTTAAAACTTCTAAAATATGAGTTTCCATCCAAGTTAACCATTCATCATGAACAGCATTATCTATATTAATTGTTACGTTGTATATGTACATAAAATTTGTGTAATCGTTTATTTGTTTAAAAGTGTAATTGTTTCAATTTTTATTGCAAACTGATACTGAAAACTGTTTACTATATACTATCTCCTCTTAATTTTCTAAACTTTTTTCTGGCATCCACTAAATAAATACTTGATGGATGGTCAAAAATTATTTTTTGATAATATTCTTTGGCTTTTTCAATATTATTTAAGTTGTAATTGTAAGTTTCTGCTATTAAATAATACACATCATCTGTTAAAAAACCTTGATTATCTGCTGCAATAATTTTTTCTAAACTTATAATTGCGTCATCATATTTTTCTTGTTTGATGAACAATTTTGCTTGTAAAAACAACACATCATCATAAATAACTTCTCCAGGAACCAAACCATTTGGTAAAATTTCTTTGGATGAAAACAGTCTAGAAAGTTCCTCTAAAGCATCTTCATTTTTATTTTGATACGCAAACAATTCTGCTTTTGCCAATTGTTTTAAACCAGAAGGAATGGAATCTACAGGTTCATTATCTGTAATTCTTAAAAATAAATCGACTGCATCATTGGCAATTAATTGTGTAGTTGAGCCTTTTAAAACTTTTAATTGTGCTTTTGCCCACTCAAAATCGCCTTTAAAATAACTGGTTTGAGCTACTTTGAAACGTGCTTGTTGAGCTATTTCTGACCCTTTTAATTGCGTTTGAATTTGCGAAAAATAAATTAATGCTTTGTTAAATAGTCCTCTAAAAACTAAAACTTCGCCTAATTTTAATTTAATTCTTCCTTCATCAAATTTAGATTGTGCAAAAGTTAAAGCTTCTTCTAAAACACTACTGGCTTGTAAAGGTTCGTTTTTGGTAAACGTTAAAAAATCTGCATATTCAACTTGCAGTTCTATAGTTTGTTGACTTTTGCCAAATTGCGTAAATAAATTTTGAAAGAGCGTTTCTGTTTCTGGGTTTTTAGTGGCAACAGCTATTTTTGCTAAGTATAAATTTGCATCAATTTTTTCTTCTTTTAAAGTTGATTTTTCAACAATAAAAGTAAAACAGTCTTTTGCTGCTTGGTAATCTTTATTTTGGAAAGCAATTTTACCTAAACTATAGATTTCTGCTACATCACCCGAATTTCTTTGATACAAAGCTTTTTCTTGAATTAAGGCTTTTCCATAATCTTTTTGTTGGGCAAATAACCAACTTAAAAGGATATTCCACTCGTTTTTTGGATTGCTTGCAGCTTTTCTTAAAAGTGTTTTTCTGAATAAAATATTGGTGTCACTTTCTGGATCATCAGTAATATATTTGCTTGCAAATCTTTGAATTAAATTGAGGTAACTTTCGTTTTTATCAACCAAATTTATATAGGATTCAAACATTTGTTTGTATTCACCTTGCTCACCATAAATTTGTGCTATTTGAAAATTATAGTCGGCATTTTCGTTGGTTTCCATCGCTTTTTCATAAGCTAAAATAGCATAGTTTAATAAGTTGTAATTTTTAAAAAGACGCCCAATTATACCAGCATAACTAGCATTTTCATTCAAAGAATTTATTGCTTTTTCGTAGTTGGTTTTAGCAAGTTCATTTCATTGCTGTTTTTCGAAATTATACCCTAGATACACATATAAAAATGTTTGAGTAGGATTTTTTTTGATGCGCTCTTTTAGCAAATTTTCTGCAATTGAAAATTTATCGGTTTCTTGATAACAAGAAATTAAGCGAGTTAAATAAGTGGTGTTAAAAGAACTTTTATCGTATAATTTTTTATAGATTTGAGTAGCTTTTTCATATTCTCCTTGCCTGTAATAAGTTTCTGCCAAGAAAAAAGTATTCTGGTCATCTTCCATTTGTAACTCTTGACCAAAGGAAAAGTTGCTGATGATCAGAAAAATTATTAAAAAAAGAGTCTTCATAAAAATCAAAGATAATTAAGAAATATGTTAAAATTTTATTAAACCAATGTTATTTAAATGATTTCCTTGTAACAATTTGGCATGGAAATTGTCTATAATGTAAAATAACTAATCAAAAACTACTATTATGATCGATTTAACTAACAAATACGAAAGTGCAAAACAACGTTCAATTGAATGTATGAGAAAAGGCCAAATTAGTGCGTATTTAAATGCACTTCTAGAAATGAATAAATACAAAAGATTAATGGTGGCTGT
>CAXBPL010000205.1:0-2607 GCA_963977615.1 uncultured Polaribacter sp.
GTCTTGGAGTTTGATTCATTTGCCTTTGACGTTGATTTCTCATGCCATTATTATACTGACTATGAGATAGTAAACTTGTTAAAGCAAAAATTAAAAGGAAATATTTTTTCATGATTCTATTTTTTCGATTGCATTTTGTATTCTTTTAATGGTTTCTTCTTTACCAACTAAATAAATAATATCAAATAAATGAGGCCCAGCCAATTTACCAACCAAACACAAACGCAAAGGTTGCATTACTTTACTGTACCCAATTTCTTTTTCAGAAAGCCATTCTTTGATTTCTTTCTCAGTATTTTTTGATGAAAAATCTTCAATATTTGAAACTACAGGAATCAATTCTTTCATTAAATCAGAAGTTCCTTCTTTCCAGCTTTTCTTTACAGCTTTAGCATCATATTCTTGTGGAGTTTCAAAAAAGTAAGAAGCTAATTCCCAGAATTCATCTACAAAAACAGCTCTCTCTTTTATAGAAGCAACTATTTTTTGAACATCTTTTTTATCCATGTTTATCCCCTTTTTTTCTAAAGTAGGCATAAATAAATCTGTTAATTTTTCATCGTCTTTGGTTTGCATATATTGCTGCTGAAACCATTTTGTTTTATCAAGATCAAATTTTGCACCAGCTTTATTAACACGTTCAAAATCAAATTTTTCAATTAATCTTTCCATCGAAAAAATTTCTTCTGTAGTACCAGGATTCCAACCTAAAAATGCTAACATATTTATAAAAGCATCTGCAAAGTAACCATCTTCTTTAAATCCTCTAGAAACTTCTCCTGTTTCCTCATTTGTGTAGGCTAAAGGAAAAACTGGGAACCCTAATTTATCTCCATCTCTTTTGCTTAATTTTCCTCTACCAACTGGTTTTAAAATTAAAGGTAAATGTGCAAATTTTGGAATTTCCCAATCAAAAGCTTTGTATAATAAAACGTGTAAAGGCATAGAAGGTAACCATTCTTCACCTCTAATAACGTGTGTAATTTCCATTAAATGATCATCAACAATATTTGCTAAATGATATGTTGGCATTCCATCAGATTTAAATAAAACCTTATCATCTAATGTATTTGTTTTAATAGTAATTCTGCCACGAATTTCGTCTTCCATGTACAAAATTTCGCTTTGTGGGTTTTTAAAACGAATTACGTATTTATCACCAGCATCAATTTTATTTTGTACTTCTTCATCAGATAATACTAAAGAGTTTATTAGTTTACCTTCTTCTCTATTTTGATAGTTATAGATAAACATTTTACCTTTAGAGGCATTAAAATCTCTTTGGGCTGTCAATTCTTCTGGAGTATCAAAAGCATAATAAGCCCAACCTTTTTCTAATAAAATATCTGCATATTTTTTGTAGATTTCTTTACGTTCAGATTGTCTGTAAGGACCAAATTTTTCGTTGGTATTTGGACCTTCATCAAAAGGAATATTACACCATTTTAAAGCGTCTATAATATACTGTTCAGCATTTGGTACATAACGTGTTTGGTCTGTATCTTCTATTCTTAAAATAAAAGTTCCATTATGTTTTTTTGCAAATAAATAATTGTATAAAGCTGTTCTTACACCACCAATATGTAAAGGTCCTGTTGGACTAGGTGCAAAACGAACACGTACATTAGATTTCATTTTCTTTGTTTTTTTAAATTCCTGCTTTTACAGGTAAGATATTTTTTAATGAACCTTAAAGTATATTTAAGGTGCTTTTTTCCTGCTACAAAGATAGTTTTTCTAAGAGATAATGGAAATTAGAAGGAAGAAAAATAATTGAGATTAAAAGATCTCACTTTTTTATAAAATTAGTGAGATCTAGTAGTTTTTTATTTTCTGAATTTCTGCTATTTTTTACATCAATAATAAAGAACAAAATTTTTAATTTGTCTCTGAATCTTTGTGAATATCGTGTAAATTATTTTTCTAAAAAGTATTAAAAATACCAATTGAGAAAGCAGTTTGTTTTGGAACATTATTTCCAGAAAAGGCATTTGCAAAACTGGCTGTAACTCCTAAATCACACAATTGTAAAATAGCTTTTACACCATAAGCACCATATTCTTGATCATTTTGGTACAAACCATTTAATGGGTTATCATTTATTCTATTGCCATCTTCAAAAGATTCTACAATATCTACAAAGCCAATTAACCAAATATTTTTTAAAACCTTGCCACCAAATTCTCCACCTATTTTAAAATTATTACTGTAATCATTCGTTCTTACATCTACACCAATATGAGATTGAAAAAATGTTTTTCCGAAACTTTTTCCTGCTAATAATTGAGGAGTGAAAGTAAAGGCATCATAACCAGTTCTAATTCCAGATTTTTCATCAAAAGAACCTGTATTTAATTCTGTAACAAACTGCCCAGAAATTACCCAACCTTTATTATAAAATTGTTGTTTAATTCCTAAAGAAATATTTCCGAAAGCTGTTTCGTTAAAGTTTAAAATCTCAGAACAATCGCCAACACAATTAATTGCAGGATCTATATAAACAAAGTTATTAACAGAAATACTTTTTAGTGGAATACTTGCTATGAACGTGATTTTATCAGATAAACCATATTCGCTATAAATTTGATAGGTATTATCTGTTATTTT
>CAXBPL010000206.1:0-2592 GCA_963977615.1 uncultured Polaribacter sp.
GCTTTTTTCAAGCAAAAAAAGCGAGTAGTGAAAGCTGGAAATAGCTTCAAAAAAAAAGAGAAACATTGCTGTCTCTCTTTCTATATTTTTAATTGATAAAGTGTTTATCCTTCACAAGAAGCACACTCTTTCTTTTGCTTAAATTTCTGTGCAGCATTCATACTGTGTTGGTAATACATAGATTTTACACCTAATTTCCAAGCATTGATATAAATTGCATTTACATCTTTGGTTGGCATATCTGGATGAACCATCACATTGATAGATTGTCCTTGATCTATGTGATTTTGTCTGTTTGCAGCTTGATAAACGATTACGTTTTGATCGATTTCTGAATAGGTTCTAAAAACTTCCTTTTCTTCTTCTGTTAAACACTCTAAATGCAACACAGAACCATCATTATCACGAATACTTGTCCAAACATCTTTTGTATTAAACCCTTTTTGTTCTAATAGGTTTTCTAAAATTGGATTTTTAATCGTCGTTTTAATTTTGGCAATATCTTTTACATAAATGTTAGACCAAATTGGCTCAATTCCTTGAGAAACTTGTCCTAAAATAAATGCTGATGATGTTGTTGGTGCAATAGCATTTAAGGTTGTATTACGTCTTCCATATCCTTTTAAAACATCTGGCTCTCCATATTCTACTGCCATTTCTTCTGATGCTTTGTAAGATTTTTCTTTAATTATTTTAAAGATTTCGCTATTCAAATCATAAGCTTGTGGACTATCAAAAGCCAACATTTTAGATTGTAATAAAGAATGCCAACCTAAAGCTCCTAAACCTAATGCTCTATTTTCTTTTGCAAATTTGTATGCTTTTTCCATAAAACGAAACGTAAATTGATCGTCTCTGTTTTCTGAATCTCTATACACTTCTAACTTTGTAATAAATTCTTGCATTACAGCATCTAAAAAGTACGTTAGCGTTTCAACAGCATCTGTATCTTTCCAATCATCAAAATGTAATAAGTTTATAGAAGATAAACAACATACAAAAGACCAATCGTCATTAGATGGCAACATGATTTCTGTACATAAATTACTTGCGTAAATTTCGTGGTTTTTATCTTTGTAAACATCTACAGTTCCATTATTTGCATTGTCTCTAAACAAAATATATGGATACCCAATTTCTCCTCTTCTTTGCAATATTTTTGCCCAAATACTTCTTTTTTCATTGTCTCCAGCAATCATTTCTTCCATCCATTTGTCACCAACAGTTACACCATGGGTTAATTCTTGGATTGGATTTCCTTCTGTACCAATTTCTAAAAATTCTTTAATATCTGGATGATCTACAGGTAAATAAGGTGAAAAACGACCACGTCTTACAGAACCTTGACTTACAACATCGACCATTTTCTCGAATAATTGCATAATGTGAACTGACCCAGATGATGAACCGTTATTTTTAACATCTGCTCCTCTTGCACGCAATTTTCCAAAATAACCAGAAGTTCCTCCTCCTAATTTAGACATCATACCAACTTCTGATTGTGAGAATAAGATATCTCCCATATCATCTGCAACATGACTTCCAAAACAGCTAATTGGCAATCCTCTTCTTTTCCCAAAGTTGCTCCAAATTGGCGATGCTAAAGAGTAATACCCAGCAGCCATGTATTTGTAAAACTTGTCAGAAAAACCAGGTTTGTTTAAAATACGCTCTGCATTATCTGCAATTTCGCGAATTCTTTCTTCTGGAGTTGTATCTCCAGTTAAATAACCAGATTCTAAAAATTTACGACTATTTTCTGTTAACCAAGTAATTTCTGGTGCTGTCTTTTTTTCTAATATTTCTTTTCTAGAGGTATTTCTAGCTTGAATTAATTTTTCGTGCTCTGTAAGTTCAGTAGTTTTTGTGGTGTTTTGGTTCATGTTTTTAAAATAAGTCGTCGCTAGTTATACTTTTTGTTCTTTTACTATAATTGATTGATCTTTTTACAAAGAAATCGCCATGTTTGGTTCCAATAATTTCATCATCAAACCAATCTGTTTCTGCTAATAATTTTTGATCGATGTCAAAGATTTTTGAAACTCCTATACTTTCTAAAGAATTATTAAATCTATTTTTAATAAATTCTTTAATTACTGCTTTTGGTAAGAAATCTAATTCGCCTTTTTCAAAAATCCAATCGATAATTTTACTTTCCGAAAGAAAAGCTTCTTTACAAGTTTCCTGTACAACTAAACTGTTGTCTTCATCAAACCAATCTGGATTTTCTTCTTTAATAATTTTAATTAAATCGATTCCAAAATCTCCGTGAATTTGTTCTTCTTTTGATGTAGCCTCAACCACGTTAGAAATACCTTTTAACACATTTTTATGCTTGTTAAAAGCCATGATAATTAAAAATTGAGAAAACAAAGAAACGTGTTCTATAAATAAAGAGAATAAAATAATTGATTCTGAAAATTCCTTATTATTCTCGCTATTTACATTTTTTAATGCCAACTCTAAATAGTTAACACGTCTCATAATTACAGGATTCTTTTTTAAGTTTTTAAACTCGTTGTTTAATCCTAAAATTTCTAATAAATGAGAATATGCATCATGATGACGAACTTCACTTTCTGCAAATGTAGA
>CAXBPL010000207.1:0-2574 GCA_963977615.1 uncultured Polaribacter sp.
ATAGAGAAATTATTTTCCACTACTTTATAAAAATTCAGTTCAGAATAATCTCCTGCTAAATTAAATTTTGTGAAGTTTTTGTTGAAATTATAGAGGTAGAGTTTGCTGCTGAAATCATTAATTGTAACATTTTTACCTATTTCCCCAACTTGAACTCTTGATGTTTCTAAGTTTAATTTCGTTTCTGAAACTTCACCTAAAGTTACTTTATACATATCTCTAAAATCAACTGTGCTGTTTATCATTTTATATGCTTGAAAAATACTATTTGAGCTTGAAAATTTACTTTTTTCAGCTATAATATTTTTGAATTTGAAAGTACCTTTAAAACTATTTAAAACAAAAGGGTGGATAATATCATAATCAAAAGTCAAATTTGAGTTTATCGATTTTACTCTTAATTTTACATATTTAGGAACTTTAACAACAAACTTTTTAATAATTACCTTTTTGTTTTTTATCGAGCTTTTTGGCTTATAATCTTTATTCCTTTTTAAAAAATCTGTTAAGTTACTGCCTTCACTAAAACTAATTTCCTCTAATAAAGAATCTTTTGTTTTATATGTTCCTCTTCTTGCAGTTTCTTTTTTCGCAAAATCTTTCATTGTAATAAAGACAGAATCTTTTTTATAATCAGTAGTAAAATCTGGATAGTATAAAAGATTAATACCTAAAAACTGTGAATTTTTTACATTTAAAGTTAGTAAACCATTTTTATGTGTAGTTTTAACTTTAGATTGATTTTTGATTATTTCCCTTTTTCTATTGGAATATTTTCCAAAAGTCATTGAATAATCAAAGTGAATTTTATCATCAAAAGATTCTTCAAAAACAATGGCAACATTGTCTAAATCTAAGTTTAAAATGGTGTTTTTATCAACATTATAACTTTCTTTTAAAATTAACTCTTTAGTTTGTGAAAAAGAAATAGTAACTGAAAATAGAAATAAAATACTAAATATATATGGTTTCATTACTGGTGTTTTTTTGGTTTAACTCATTAATATGCTCCTTGATATCTTTGATTAACTGCAAACGTCTCTGCAAATTATCGATTAAAGATTGTAACACATTTATATTGTTTGGAAGCGCTGTTAATTGTTTTGTGATTTTTTGATAATCTGCTTTTGATTCCTTTAATTTTTCTTCATATTTTTTTATCAAGATCGTATCCTTTGCAATTTTCTTAAAACTACTCCACTCTTTGTCTATAGAGCTTAAATAGTCTTTTTCAATAGCTTGCATTTGTATTTCGACTGCCGATTTTTGAGGTGTATCATTTGTGCTTTTATAAACTAACACACAAGAAATTATCAACAAAAATGACGCAACAATTTTTAAGAGTTTATAACTCTTTCTGCGTTCTTTTTTAGGTTGATGTTCCTCTAACTTTTTCATAAAATCTTCACGATGATTTTTTGGAATTTCCTTGTTATCAACATCATCTTTAGAAAATAAATCTCTTATATCACGTTCCATATTTTTCTACTTTTAAAAGGTTTCTCAGGGCTAATTTTCCTCTTCTTAAATGTGTTCTCGATGTTTTTATTGGTATTTTTAAAATAGTAGCTATTTCTTGATGATCATAACCTTCCATCAAATATAATTTTATAACCAATTGATATTTTAAATCTAGCTTTTCGATTGCTTCAATAATTTGTTGTTTGCTAATTTTTGAATCGAAATTCCAAGCATCATCATTAGAAATTTCTAAGGGATATTTCTCTAAAGAAATCGTTTCTAATTTTTTCTTTTTTAAAGCGTCAATACAGGTATTTATAATGATCATTTTTAACCAAGCACTAAAATTGGTACCATCAACATAATTCTCTAAATTTAAAAATGCTTTTAAAAAACCATCTTGCATTACATCTTTAGCTTCTTCATCATTTTTTAAATATCTACAAGAAATAGCAAACATGGCATTGCAATGCAAATCGTACAATTTTATTTGCGCCTTTTGGTTGCCATTTTTACTTTCGATAACTAAAAAATTAATTTCTTTAGACATTCTTCTAGGTTGGTTCTATTCTTAAAAACGAAACTGATTTTAAAAGGTTTCAAAAAAGAGTATTTTTTTAAATTAAAAGTGTAAAAAACCTTAATTATATTTTACTTTTCGAATTACTCTCATGACCTCTTTGTAATTTATGTAGGTAGTTTTATCCTGCAAATTTTTAATATAGTTTTTTGCTTTTTTAAGTAAATCTGGGGCATCTAAAAACCCATTCAAATAACACAATAAATAGTTGGTAGGCAATCTAAAAACATCTTCATGTTCACTAACTGAAAGTGGAGTATCACTAGTAATTTTAGAAACTATTTTGTTACAATTTGTGTATATATGATTAATGATAGTAGCATTATATTTAGGTGGCTGAAACAAGAACTCTTTTACAATATGATGTTTCCCATTATTCTTAAAGTTGATGATGGTTTTTTCTAATGGATAATGCGTTTCTTCTTTTTCAATACCCAGTAAAATATATTCTGTAATTATAAAAGAATGTTTATTATAGCTAATTTGAACTTCGTCTAAAGCAGAAAAAAACAATCGAACTTGTTCGTTAATTA
>CAXBPL010000208.1:0-2559 GCA_963977615.1 uncultured Polaribacter sp.
AACCTAAGCATTGGTTATCAATCTAAAAAAACGCAAAATATTGTAGCTTCAAAGATTGATATTGCCATTGAAAAAGGAAAATTAGTAGCGGTTTTAGGTAAAAACGGAATCGGAAAATCTACCTTATTAAGAACCATTGCTAAAGTGCAAACACCTTTACATGGCGAAATTTTTATCAACCGAAAAAACATAGAAAAATTTACGAATAAAGAACTTTCTACAGTTCTGAGTTTGGTATTAACTGAACGTTTACCTGAAAGCCAAATAACCGTTTTTGAATTGGTTGCTTTGGGCAGACAACCTTATACGAATTGGATAGATTCACTTTCTGAAACCGATTTAGAAAAAATAAATTGGGCAATTGAACAAACTGAAATCAATCATTTAAGAGATAAATTCTTTTATGAATTGAGTGATGGACAGTTACAACGAGTTTTAATTGCAAGAGCTTTGGCACAAGATACAGATATTATTATTTTAGATGAACCTACTGCTCATTTAGATTTGCATCACACCATAAAAATATTTTCGTTATTAAAAAAGTTGGTTTCTGAAACTTCTAAATCCATTATATTATCTACTCATGAAGTAAATTTAGCGATTCAATTTGCGAATGAAATTGTTTTATTTACAGATGATGACATTTTTACAGGAACACCAACTGAATTGATAACAAAAAATGCTTTTGACAACTTATTCCCTAAAGAAATTGTAATTTTTAACAGAAATTTAGAACAGTTTATAATAAACAAAAAGTAATTTTGAAGATCCTGTAACTTTTTGTTACTTTTGGATACTAATAAATTAAATAAATAATTTTTAATCGATGAGAAAAATACTTTACATGGCTAGTGCAGTCGCTTTTATGGCTTGCAGTTCTAGTAAAAGTGCGTCTAATGAGGATGCAAATGTAGATCAGGCTGCAAAATATGCTGCAACAATTACAGCTAAAGATCTTGGGACACACTTATTTATATATGCTTCAGATGAATTTGAAGGAAGAGAAACAGGTGAACCAGGTCAGAAAAAAGCCGTAGAATATTTAAAAAACTTTTATGTAAGTAACGAAATCGTATCGCCTTTAGGAGGAGATGATTATTTTCAAGAAGTACCTGCAGAATGGATTAATAAAAATACACGTAGAGGAAAATATAACGATTCAGAAAATGTAGTTGCATTTATTAAAGGTTCTGAAAAGCCAGATGAAATTGTAGTTATTTCTGCACATTTAGATCATGAAGGTATTAAAGGTGAAGAAATTTACAATGGTGCAGATGATGATGGTTCTGGAACTGTTGCTATGCTAGAAATTGCAGAAGCATTTCAAATGGCTGTAAAGGCTGGAAAAGGTCCAAAAAGATCTATCTTATTTTTACACGTAACTGGTGAAGAAAAAGGTTTATTAGGTTCTAAATATTATACTGATGAAGATCCAATTTTTCCTTTAGCAAATACAGTTTGTGATTTAAATATTGACATGATTGGTAGAACTGATGACAGACATAAAGCTGATCCAAATTATGTATATTTAATTGGTTCTGATAAATTAAGTACAGAATTACATGAGTTATCTGAAACCGTAAATGCAAAATATACAAACATCAATTTAGATTATAAATATAATGATGAGAATGATCCAAATCGTTTTTACTACAGATCTGATCATTATAACTTTGCAAAAAACAATGTGCCAATTATTTTTTACTTTAATGGTACTCACGTAGATTACCATAAGCCATCTGATACTCCTGACAAAATTAATTATGAATTGTTAGAGAACAGAACGCGTTTAGTTTTTCATACTGCTTGGGAAGTTGCCAACAGAGAAAACAGAATTATAGCTGATAAAGCTGAAGTTAAAAAAGAAGAAACAGGAAAGTAATTTCTTATTTTATTGATATTAAAAAGCCAAGTAATTTAAATTACTTGGCTTTTTTTATTTAATTAGATGAAGAAACATTTTAATATTTTTTATGTAATATCAAGTTTCAGAAATAACGTTTTAACTATCAATCAATAATTTTTCTTAAAATATTAAATACTTTTTTCTCAATAACATCAACAGAACCATCTGCAAAAAACACATTTTTTATATCTCTAATTAAATCGTCTTTTTCATTTTGATTTAATTTATTTTCTGAAATATATTGCTGAATTTTATTCAGATTTTCTTCATCAGAATCTACAATTACTTCTGTATGGATTTTATGATATGTTGTAGCATCTACTCTCGATAAAATATAATTTTCTTCTTCTTTTGATTCAAAGAAGTTACAATGTGCAGCATATAAAAGCACATACGCTTCAAATTCTTTTTGAGTCCAATGTAATTTTTCCATTTTATTTTTCTATTGGTAAATTTTCTGTGGATGCCCATTCTGTCCAAGAACCATCATACACAGCATGATTTTTAAAACCAGCTATTTCTGCTCCTAAAGCCAAAACAGCTGCAGTAATTCCTGATCCACAAGAAAATATAAATTCTTTGTTTTTAGGATTCTTTTCCTTGAATATTTCTTTTAATTCTTCTGTTGATTTTAATTTACCATCAACAATAAT
>CAXBPL010000209.1:0-2516 GCA_963977615.1 uncultured Polaribacter sp.
GTAAAACCAATTTCTTTAGGTGCCGAAAGTAGATTATTATATGACAGATGGGTTAAAATGAATGAAAAAGAAGTTGAAAAAGAAAGTAATGGACAGTTAGGTTATGTACATATTCCAGGAATGGGAGATGGACCTTACAGAAGTATTTATCAAGATATGATGGGTAAATATTCTGAGAGAAAAGGGGTAATTATTGATACACGTTTTAATGGTGGTGGAGATTTAGTCGCAGATTTAGCGATGTTTTTTACTGGGGTTCCTTTTATTACGTATGCAACTGAAGCTAAAGTTGTTGGTGGAGAACCAACAAGTAGATGGACAAAACCAACGCTATCTATCTTTAATGAAAGTATGTATTCTGATGGACATTGTTATGCTCAAGGTTATACAGATTTAAAAATCGGAAAAACAGTTGGAATGCCAGTTCCTGGAACTTGTAGTTTTGCAGGTTGGGAAGGTTTACAAAATGGTGGTTATTATGGAGTTGTTCCTATAAGTGCAAAAAACAAAGCTGGTGAATGGATGGAAAACAACCAAACTGAACCAACAATTCAAGTTAAAAACATGCCTGGACAAATTGATAATGGAATTGATCAACAATTATTACGTTCTATTAGAGAATTGTTGAAAGATGTTGAGTAAAAATTTTAAATGATTAAAAAAAAAAGCGAAACTTTTAAGTTTCGCTTTTTTTTTTATGTTTTCCCAAATAAATCGTCATTAATTTTGGGTAATTGTAACTTAAATTTCACAGAAATTAATCGAATAATAATAATTACTGATCCAGAGATTATAAAGTTGATGTCTTTAGGTACATTAAAATTAGTCAATATTAAATAGGAAATACCACCAGCCAAACAAGCAGAAGCGTATATTTCTTTCTCAAAAATTAAAGGAACCTTATTGGTTAAAACATCTCTTAAAACGCCACCAAAAACAGCAGAAATCATTCCCATGATTAAAGCAACGATTGGATGCAAATTAAGTAAAAGTCCTTTTTGCAAACCTAGCAAGGTAAAAACACTTATACCAACAGTATCAAACAAAAAAAGCGTTTTGCTTAAATAGGCAATCTTACTTTTAAATAAAAAAGTTAAGATTACTGCTACTAAAATTGTAAATAAGTAATTTAAATCGCCAATCCAATTAATGGGATGTGCGTTTATTAAAACATCACGTAACATTCCACCTCCAATAGCAGTAACAAATGCAATGATGATTACTCCAAATAAATCGAACTTTTTATCAGAAGCTACTAAAGCACCACTAATGGCAAAGGCAAATGTTCCAAGAATATCTAAAACATAAATAAACTCCATTTAAACTGTAACTTCGGTAAATTTAATATTTAATTCTTTCTGAAGTTCCTGAACTCTTTCTAATTCGTAAGGTAAAACTAAAGCTAAAGAAATACCTGTTTTTCCTGCTCTTGCTGTTCTTCCACTTCTGTGAGTGTAATAATCTGTTTGTTCAGGTAATTGATGATGAATTACGAATTCTAGATCTCTTACATCAATTCCACGTGCAGCAACATCTGTAGAAATTAAATATTGTAGACTTTCATTTTTAAAAGCACGCATTACTTTATCACGTTCTTTTTGTTGCATATCGCCTTCTAAAGCAGCAGCAGAAAAACCTTCTTCTATTAATTGATGTGCCAAATTTTGGGCTCCAGCTTTGGTTCTACAAAAAATAATACCTCTCTGTGCGCCTCTTTTTTCGATAAACTTAATAATTAAACCCGTTTTTTCTTTAATCGTAGTTTTTATATATTGATGACGAATATTTTCATTCACCAAAGAGTTAGGATTAATTTCCACTCTTGGTGCATTTGCATCCATATACGTTTTTACGATTTTTTTAATTTCTTCTGGCATTGTTGCAGAAAATAACCAAGTTTTTCTGTCGTTTTTAGTCGTGAATTTTAAGATTCTATTCAAATCTTGTTTAAAACCCATACTCAACATTTCATCAGCTTCATCTAAAATAACCGTGTTTACATGGCTAATATCAATGTCTCCACGTTCAATTAAATCGATTAATCTTCCAGGAGTTGCTACAACAATATGCGTTGTTCTTTTTAAATTGCCAATTTGTCTATCAATTTTTTCGCCACCAAAAACAGCTTCTAAAAAGATTTTTTCATCAACATATTTTGTAAACTTAAAGAGTTGTTTTTTAATTTGTTGCACCAATTCTCTTGTTGGTGATAAAATTAAAGCTTGAATATGATCAGAATCTGCATCAATTTGATGTAAAACTGGCAAACCAAAAGCTGCAGTTTTTCCTGTACCTGTTTGTGCTAAACCAATAAAATCGGTTTTAGAGTTTAATAAAATAGGAATGGCTTTTTCTTGAATTTCTGAGGGTTTAGAAATACCAATTTCTTGAATTGATTGTATATATTCTTTACGAATTCCTAAAGCAGCAAATGTTGACATTGTTTTTAATTTTTTGCAAAGATACTTTTATTAAAGTTTAATAACACAAAATTAAACAAATTCAAAAAAAGCAAA
>CAXBPL010000210.1:0-2500 GCA_963977615.1 uncultured Polaribacter sp.
TTGCCAATTATATCTCTTTATGGAAAAAATAAAAAACCTACAGCAGCACAATTAGAGAATATTGATATTGTTATTTTTGATATTCAAGATGTGGGCGTTCGTTTTTACACCTATATCTCTACAATGCATTTTGTCATGGAAGCTTGTGCAGCTCTAAATATTCCTGTAATTATATTTGATAGACCAAATCCAAACGCACATTATGTAGATGGCCCAGTTTTGGAAATGGAACACACCTCATTTGTGGGTAAACATCCTGTTCCTGTGGTTTATGGAATGACTATTGGCGAATATGGACAAATGATTAATGGTGAAAAATGGCTTAAAAATGGAATTAAATGCGATTTGACTGTAATTCCTTTAAAAAATTATAATCACAATTCTGATGTTAGTTTAACAGTAAGACCTTCACCTAATTTACCAAATGACAAATCTATAAACCTATACCCAAGTTTAGGTTTTTTTGAAGGAACAATCATTAACGCAGGAAGAGGAACCGAATTTCAGTTTCAAAGATATGGAGCTTCCTTTTTTCCAAAAAGCGATTTTAGCTATACTCCAAAACCAAATTTTGGATCTAAATACCCAAAAGAAAATGGTAACCTTTGTTATGGTGTAGATTTACGAACTGCCAAAAAACAGCATCAAATAGACTTACAATGGTTGCTTGATGCGTATCAAAAAACACCAAAAACAGAAAAATTCTTTGGAAGCACGTTTACAATTCATGCAGGAAACACAAAGTTGCAACAGCAAATTGAGCAAGGTTTATCCCAAGAAAAAATAAGAGAATCTTGGCAAAAAGATTTAGAAGCGTTTAAAAAAATAAGAGTAAAGTATTTAATTTATGAGTAGAATCTTACTCAATATTTCTCCACTTTGAGTTATTGTTAGGAGAAATTTTCTTTAAGGATTCTACTAAATTAATTGCGTTTCTAGTTCTTGGTCCATCAGCATAAATATTTACAATTTCATCTGCTTTTGCATCAAAAAATAAACGTATTAAATAATTACCAACAGTTTTGTTATAGATATTTTCTACCTTTAAAACACTATCCTCTATCGTTTGTTTTGCGAACTCCTTGTTGGTCGCAAAATTGTCTAAACCTTTTATATGATAATCATATAAAACATCTCTATATACTTTTAATTTTGGCGCCAATAAATTATCAATCAATAAAAAACGATTTTGCTTCCCTACTACATTTTGCCAAGAAGCCAAATTACTTTGTTGCGCTTGCAACATTACGTTTTGAGCTTCTTCTAATTCAGCTTGTCCTCCATATTTAGAAAAAGTATCTGCATCAACCCCTAAAATTGTATATACGTAAAAAACGATTGTAGAAATTAGATTGCTATCAAAAGAGTTTTTATTAAATAATAAAGGATCAAACTCATTGTATTTAAATGTAAAATCGCTGTCTCTTAAATTTAAGATAGGTGTTTGATAACTTGAACCATAAACAGGTCTTGTAGATTGTATTTGTATAGATGATGTAAATGTATTATCCTTTCTAGAAGTAATAATAATATTCATGGCACAATCTACTCGTTCTTCTGTTTGAACAACTCTATTGGTCCATTTTGTTTGGTTGATAAATTCTGTTAAAGCAGTTTCTAGCGTTTTAAAAACCTGTAAATTAGAACCTGAAACTTGTTCGTAATTTATATTTACCAAACAGTTAAGTTCTTGAGAATTTGTGCTAATTGTAAAGAATACAAAAGAAAAAAGAAAAACTAGTTTACGCATATTTAAAGTTTATTTTTTTGAATCGAGAATAAAACGAACCTAGACTAAAAAAGAATCACAAATCAAGATTACAATGATATTATTTCTTAATTCTCGAAACAATTTCATTCATAATATCTTTGGCAACTTCCACTTTAGATTTCAATTCAAATGGTTTTTCATTCAAACTTTTATCAATAATAGTAATTTTATTTGTGTTAGTTGCAAAACCAGCACCTTTATCTTGTAAAGAATTTAGCACAATCGCATCTAAATTTTTACGTTTTATCTTATTTTTTGCATTTTCAATTTCGTTATTCGTTTCTAATGCAAAACCTACCAAAAATTGATTTTCTTTAATTTCTCCTAAAGAAGCCAAAATATCTTTTGTTGGTGTTAACTCCATAGTTAACGTAGAATCCTTCTTTTTTATTTTTTGATCTGCAATATTTTTAGGTTTATAATCTGCAACAGCAGCAGATAAAACAGCAATATCTACCTCTTTAAAATAAGTATGACATTCTTTATACATTTCATCAGCAGAAATAACATTAATTCTCTTTACAAAAGAATGTTGTATTTGTTGATGACTTGGCCCTGAAATTAAAATAACTTCTGCACCTAAATTTGCAGCTGCATTTGCAATCGCAAAACCCATTTTTCCAGAAGAATGATTCCCAATAAAACGAACAGGATCTATAGCTTCATACGTTGGCCCAGCAGTAATTAGTATTTTTTTACCTTTTAAAGGTAACTTCGAAAGAATATCAT
>CAXBPL010000211.1:0-2496 GCA_963977615.1 uncultured Polaribacter sp.
TTTAGATCAATTTAATTTATGAATTTCTTAGCCCATTTATATCTTTCACAAAACAATACCAATATTATGATTGGTAATTTTATTGCAGACCATATTCGTGGGAATAATTACGAAGGTTTTTCAAAAGAAATTCAGCAAGGAATTTTTTTACACAGAGAAATTGACACTTTTACAGACGCTCATAAAATTGTAAGAAAAAGTAAACGACGTTTGCACAAACGTTACAGACATTATGATGGAGTCATCATCGATATTTTTTACGATTATTTTTTAGCCAAAAATTGGGCAACCTATTCTTCAATTCCTTTAGATGTTTATACAAAATCTGTATATGATTTGTTTGATTCAATTTCATCAGAATTACCAAAAAAATCGCAACAATTTATACAATATATGATTGAATATAATATTCTGTTCAATTATCAATATAAAGAAGGAATTGCAAAGGTTTTAAATGGAATGAATGCTCGAACAAAAGGCAAATCACAAATGAATTTAGCCATCGAAGATTTATCACTTTTAGAAACTGAATTAGAAGAAGATTTTACAATTTTCTTTCAAGATTTGGTAGCTTTTACAAAGCAGAAATTTAAAGAATTAACTAACATTGAGAATTAGCTAAGTAACTCTTAATTTTATTTAATGTAGATTACATCAGCATAAAAAAACTAATTATAAAAATATGAAAACATATAAAATACTTTTCTTACTAACTTTCTTATCAATTTTAAATGGTTGTAAAAAAGAAAAAACAGTTGGTTTAATCACAGAAAAAGCAATGGTAGTTTCTGCAAGAACAGAAGCTTCAGAAATTGGTTCTGCTATTTTGCAAAAGGGTGGAAATGCTTATGATGCAATGGTTGCTACTCATTTTGCATTGGCTGTTGTATATCCTGTTGCTGGTAATATTGCTGGTGGAGGTTTTATGGTGTATAGAAATAACGATGGCACAAAAGGCGCTTTAGATTTTAGAGAAAAAGCCCCAATTACAGCTCATAAAAACATGTATTTAGATTCGCTTGGCAATGTAATTGAAAACAAAAGTGTGTTAGGTGCTTTTGCAGTTGGTATTCCTGGGTCTGTTGCTGGTGTTTTTGAAGTGCATAAAAAGTTCGGAACTTTACCAATCAAAGAGTTGATTCAGCCAGCAATTGATTTGGCTAGAAAAGGAATTGTTGTGACCGAAAATCAAGCAGAGGATTTAAATAATGCCACAGAAAGATTTAAAAAAGTTAATAATTATAAAACTGTTTTTGAGAATACTTGGAAAGCAGGAGATGTTTTAAAACAAGAAGAACTAGCACAAACTTTAGAGCGAATTCGTGATTTTGGAAAAGACGGATTTTACAAAGGCGAAACAGCAGATTTATTAGTAAACTATGTTGCAGAATTAGGTGGAATTATTACACACGAAGATTTAGAAAAATACGAAGCAATTTGGAGAAAACCAATCGAATTTTCTTATAAAGATTACACTATAACTTCTATGACTTTACCTGCAAGTGGTGGAATTTGTTTGGCGCAAATTTTAAAATCGATAGAACCTTTTGATTTATCTGATATTGAACATAATTCAACAAAATATATTCAATTGTTAACAGAAGCTTCCAAAAGGAGTTATGCAGATAGAGCACATTATTTGGGTGATATTGATTTTGTAAACGTGCCAATTGATAGTTTAACAGATGTAAATTATATCAACAATAGAATGAAATCTTTTTCTTGGGATAAAGCAACACCTTCCTCTGAAGTTTCTCAAGGAAAAATTTTGGGGTATGAAAGTGATGAAACCACACATTATTCCATTGTAGATCAATTTGGAAATGCAGTTTCTGTAACCACAACTTTAAATACAGGTTATGGATCTAAAGTTGTTGTAAAAGGCGCAGGTTTTATTCTGAATAACGAAATGGATGATTTTTCTAGCAAACCAGGTGTGCCAAATGTTTATGGTTTAGTAGGTTCTGAAGCCAATGCAATTGCATCAGAAAAAAGGATGTTAAGTTCTATGACACCAACAATTGTAGAGAAAGATGGAAAGTTAAAAATGGTGGTAGGAACTCCTGGAGGCTCTACAATTATTACATCGGTTTTGCAAAATATTTTAAATGTGGTAGAATTTAATATGGGAATGCAAGAATCTGTGAATCAGCCAAGGTTTCATCATCAATGGTTGCCAGATGTTATTAGAATGGAACCTAATGGTTTTGATGAAGTTTCTAAAAATAAGTTGGAATCTTTAGGATATGAAATTCTCGAAAGAAATTCCTTAATTATTGGTAGAGTAGATGCTATTTTAGTCTTACCAAATGGAAAGTTAGAAGCTGGTGCAGATAAAAGAGGTGATGATGCTGCTGCTGGTTTTTAATCTTTTTTGTTGATGAAATTTATCGACTAAAAACTTATTTGCTATATTTCTTTTTTCTGATATAATTAAAAATAAACCCGAAAGCAAACAGTAAAATTAAAGGAAATACAACATTTAAAAACTGCCAA
>CAXBPL010000212.1:0-2494 GCA_963977615.1 uncultured Polaribacter sp.
CTAAAACATAAAAAACATATTTTTACGTTCAGTACATATTGTCTTATATGTTTAAAAAATTTCTTTTTTTCGGTTTGCTTTTTGTTGGATATGCTATCCAATCGCAAACAATATCTACAGATTTTAGAAAAAGAAATATTGATGTAAAAAAAGATACCATTCAAATTGACTCTGTTGCTATCAATCCTCAGAAATTTAAAATTTTAGATAGCTTAAAAAACGATATTCCTGCTTTAGAGTATCAAATAGATTTTAGCAATGCTGTTTTAATTATCAACTCAAAAAAATATTCAAAAATTACTGTTGAATATTTTAGAATTCCAGATTTTATCACCAAAATTTATAGCCCTTTTGATGAAAAATTAATTCTACAAAGCAATACAAACCAAGGACAATTATACAGTTTAACTACCAATAAAAAAGCAGCCGATCTTAAACTTTTTGACGGTTTGCAAACCAGAGGTTTTATCTCTAGAGGAATTACTTCTGGAAACAACCAAAATGCTGTTACAAATTCTGCTCTAGATTTAGAAATTTCTGGAAAACTCTCACAAAACGTTACGTTAAGAGCCAATATTTTTGATACTAACATTCCTATTCAAGATAATGGAGTTTCGCAAAACTTATCTGATTTTGATCGAATTTTTATTGAAATGTTCACAGATAATTGGCGAGTAAGAGCAGGAGATTTATCGCTTAAAAATACCGAAACTTACTTTTTACCTTTTCAAAAACAGGTTTCTGGTTTAGAGGTTGAAGCCAATATTAACGATAACCTAAAAGTTGCAGCTTCAGGTGCAATTGTAAGAGGTAAATTCAATAATTTTAAATTTGTGGGTGTAGAAGGTAATCAAGGTCCTTACAAACTTTTTGGCGCAAATAACGAAGCTGTTATTTTAATTATTGAAGGCAGTGAAAATGTGTTTGTAAATGGTATCAAGATTAAAGCTGGTGAAAATGAAGATTATATTATTGATTATAATTTGGGCGAAATCAGATTCAACACTACATATCCTATTACAAACGACATGAGAATTACTGTGGAATTCCAATATGCAGAAAGGAATTATACACGTTTTGTGACCTATAATAAAACTGAATATGAGAATGACAATTTTAATATTGCTGGTTATTTTTATTCAGAAAATGATGCGAAAAATCAACCTTTACAACAAAGTTTATCTACAGAACAGCAACAAATTTTAGCAAATGCTGGTAATAATGTAGATGCTATGGTTTCTGAAAGTGCGTTTTTAGATACCTTTAATGAAAACAAAATTTTATACAAAAAAGTAATTGCAGGTAATGAAGATTTTTTTGAGTATTCCACCAACCCAAATGATGAATTATTTACAGTAACTTTTACAAATGTGGGTGCAAATAATGGTGATTATAACCTAAAAGAAACCACTGCTATTGGAACTATTTTTGAATATGTAGGCCAAAATCTAGGAGAATACAACCCAATTGTACGTTTAGTTGCGCCAACAAAATCTCAGTTTTTTGTCGTAAAATCAGGATATAATCCTTCTGAAAAAACCACTGTAAATACAGAAGTTGCCATTAGTAATATCGATAATAATTTATTTTCTGATATTGATAATGATGAGAATAAAGCACTTGCTGTAAAAGTAGGTTTAGAGCAGGTTTTAATTGATAAAAAATGGAAATTATCAACAAACATCAACCATGAATATGCTCACAAAAACTTTAGAAGTTTACAACGTTGGGAATCTGTAGAATTTAATAGAGATTGGAATATTTTAACCAACAATGCAACAAAAAATTATTTTCAGTCGGCCTTAAACTTAACGAATAAAAAAGGGGATTTTGTAAAGTATCAATTTAATAATTTAACGTATGATAATAGTTTTAAAGGAACAAAACACGAACTAAAATCAAAAATAAATGCCAATAAAACTTCTTTTTTCTTAGATGGAAGTTTTTTATCGAACACATCTAATTTAGAAGATAATTCCTTTTTTAGAGCCAGAGCTAAAGCCGAACATTCTTTGAAAAAATCTTGGTTTGGAGGAATTTTAAATTTTGAAACGAATTTAAGAGAAAACATAAATACCAATGAATTTATAAATACAAGTCATCGTTTTAAAGATTACGAAGCATATTTTGGAGTTGGAGACTCTACTGCTGTTTTTGCGAAAATTGGTTTTAATTATAGAAATAACGATAGTATAAAACAAAACCAATTTACAGAAATTAACAACCGAAAAACGTTTTATATCAACAGTAAACTGATCAAAAATAAAAATACGAATTTGAGTGTTTTTGCAAATTACAGAATCACAAAAAATAATTTTACAGAGGATGAAAAAGCATTAAACTCAAAAGTAGTTTTTAATCAGAAATTGTTTGATAGTTTTATCAATTTAGGAACCGTTTATGAAACTTCTTCTGGAAATGTTGCTAGGCAAGATTTTGTGTACATACAAACAGAACCTGGTTTGGGTTTTTATACTTGGATTGATTATAATAA
>CAXBPL010000213.1:0-2494 GCA_963977615.1 uncultured Polaribacter sp.
ATTTTAATTTTACTTTTCTTATATTCGAATTTTAGAAGAAAAAATTTCTTTTTTAAATTGATGATTAAACTAAAATAAAATTATGAAAGGAATCGTTTTTACCGAATTTTTAGATTTAGTAGAAGATAAATTTGGGATAGAAATGGTTGATAAAATTATCTGCCAATCTAAGCTAGAATCTGAAGGAGTTTATACTTCGATTGGTACATATCGTTTTTCTGAAATGTTGCAATTACTTCAAAATTTGAATGAAAACACAGGTATTGCCATCGATGATTTACTTTTAATTTATGGAGAACATTTTTTTGGCGTAATTGAAAGAAGTTACCCAGGTCTTTTGGCAACCTATAAAGACCCAATAGAAATGATATCATCCATAGAAAACCATATTCATGTAGAGGTTAGAAAAATATATCCAGATGCTGAATTACCTACTTTTTTAATAGAAGAAAAAAACGAAGATTCGTTAGTTTTAATTTATCAATCTAGTAGAGCAATGCATCATTTTGGTCTTGGTTTAATGAATAAAACTTTCGAACATTTTAATGCTAAAGCTTCTATTGTCATAGAGAAAATAAAAGAAGATGGTACAGAAGTAAGGTTTATTATTAATAAAAACTAATGAGTCAGAACAAAGTTGACATATTAGAAAGAGCTTTAGAGCGTCAAAAAAATGCTCGAAAAGAAGCAGAGAAAATACTTGAAAATAAGTCTTTAGAGCTGTATAATACATCTCAAGAATTAAAACAAGTTAATGAAAAACTTGAACTTCTTTTAAAAGAGAAAACCTCTCTACTAAAAGGTATTTTTAGGAATATAAATGATGCTTACCTTATTATAGATTTAAAAGGGAACGTCTTAAAAATGAATAAACAATCTCAAGATTTATTTGGCTATAATATAAATAATGAAAGCCTTAATACTGCAAAACTTCTTTTTAAAGAAGACTATTCTTACGCATATTCTTCTTTAAAAAAGCTTATAAATAATGGGCATTTTTTAGATTACGCTTCTAGGGTTGTTACTAAAAATAACGAAGTTAAATGGGTAAATATTAACGCGAGTATTATATATGATAAATTTGATAAACCTGTTGCAGCACAAGGTATTATTAAAGATGTTACACTAGAAAGAGAAAAGAAACGAATTTTAGATTTAGTAAACGAAACAGCAAAATCAATTCTAGGAAAAGAAGATATATTTGAAATTGCTACAGAAATTTCTAAAACAATTGCAAATTATTTAGAAACTGACGATTGTGCAATTTATCTATTGAATAATGAAAAAAAAGTTTTAGAACAAATTGCAAGATTTAAGAACAATTTACATACCACTAAAGAAACTAATCATAATATAAGTTTTTCATTTGATAAAGGAATTATTGGAGAAGTTGCAAAAACAGGTAGATCTGAAATTGTAAACGATACTAGTAAAGATAAAAGGTATATGTTAGATGATGATTTTAGATTGTCTGAAATAACAGTGCCAATTATTAGTGATGGAGAAGTAATTGCTATTATAGATTCAGAATATAAACATAAAAATTATTTTACAAAAAAACACATAAACACGCTTGAAAATGTAGCCAGTTTAGTTGCTGTTCAACTAAAAAGTGCAATTAATTTAAGAGAAATTAAAAAAGTACAATTAAAAAATAAAGAACTTTTGGCCAAATTAGCTAAAAGGAATGAAGAATTAAATGAATATGCACACATAGTTTCTCACGATTTAAAATCGCCTTTAAGAAGTATTGCAGCCTTAACAACTTGGATTAAAACAGATAATCAAGATAAATTTGACACCACAAGTTTACAGAATTTTGAAGCCATAGAATTTACCTTAGAAACGATGGAAACTCTAATTTCTGATATTTTAAGATACTCTAGTTTAGATTCTGTTTCAGAAGAAATTTTAGAAGTAGATTTAGATATTTTGGTTAAAGATTTAAATCATATTTTATACATACCAGAGAATATTACCATTAATGTTTTAAATAAATTACCAATTGTAAAAGGAGATAAGATTAAGTATCAGCAAATTTTTCAAAATTTAATTGGTAATGCTATTAAATTTAATGATAAAGAAAAAGGCATCATTAATATTGATGTTGAAGATCAAAATTCCTTTTATAAATTTTCTGTTAGTGATAATGGCATTGGTATTGAAAAAAAATACTTCGATAAAATTTTTAAAATATTTCAATCTTTAAAAGTCGCAAAAAACTCATCAGGAATAGGGTTATCTATCGTAAAAAAAATTGTGGATATTTATAAAGGAGAAATATGGTTAGAATCTGAAATAAATAAAGGAACTACTTTTTATTTTACGATAAAAAAGAATTTTTTATAAATTTATCTAAAAAAAACAAAGAAATTTGCTAGTGCATATCCTCAAAAGTAGTATTTTAGATAACTAAATAAAATACCCTATGAAATGCATTATTATAGATGATGAAAAAATGGCAAGAGTTATTACAAGAACGCTTTGCAATCAA
>CAXBPL010000214.1:0-2435 GCA_963977615.1 uncultured Polaribacter sp.
GTTAATTTTCCGTTTTCAGTCATTTTTGCACGTTCTAAAACACCCTCTTTATCATTATTAAAAAAAGCTGGAATTACATTTTCTAAAAACATTTCACCAAAACCTTCACTAGCATCTTTTGGCAATTCGCAAGGCAAATTATCTACAGCCATCACCACAATTGCGTCTTTATCTTTATAATCAACTTCAATTTCTTTTTCTGGATGATACCCATAAATTGGTTCTGCAATTGTTGATGCCCTTAATGTAGAAGCTACAGGACCATCAACATCACAAGAAATATCTGCCACAAATTTTATGTTGAAATCTTGGTGTTTTGCATCTTCTCTGGTAAATAAATAAGGTGCTCCATTTCCATAAAAATGCCCAGCAATAAAAAAATCGGTTACTTTTGCAAAACGCATAAAATCTGCATCATAATTTTCTGGATGATTGTAAAAATCAAAAACATCAATTACTTTTCCATCTTTACGTTTGTTATAATCTAAAACATCTGCCAAACAATACACTGGTTCTAAAAAATCTTGATTTAAATATTCATCTACAGAAACTTGTTTGATTCTCATTGCATCTAACATTTCTTTTGCTCCGTAAGCAACTTTTCCATTTCCTGTTAAAAGTATTTTTAAATTTTTTAGGTCGATTTTTCTGAGTTCATCAATCAAATCTTTTTGACTATCTAATGTTTCTGCTTTTGGTAAATTAAAAGTTTCTTTGGTTAAACCAATTGCTCTAAAACCATTATAAGCACCAACAATTCCTGCATATCTTCCAAAACCTATTAATCTTGCTCCATTTTCTTTGATAATGGTTTCGTGATCAAAAAGTTCTATGTTTTTATCTAGAATTGCGTTTAATAAATTTCTGTTATAAGGTTGTTTTTTGATGGTATGACTAAAGAAAAAATATTTTTTATTCGGAATTAAAGCGTTTACTGGCACTTCTTTTACACCAAATAAAACATCACAATCTTCCATATTTTTGGTGACTTCTAAACCTTCTTTTTGATAAGATTCGTCAGAAAAAACACGAATATCTGAACTTTCTACAGCAATTTCTGCTGATGGAAATTGTGTTTTAAACTCTTTTAATTTTGTTGGAGAAAAAACTACTCTTCTATCTGGTGGATTTTTGCGTTCTTTTATAATTCCGAATTTCATATTCTTTATTTTGCTCGAAGATATTTTATTTTAAAGGGAATTGCAAGTCTAAATTAGATATAAAAATATTCGACACAGATTTCACGGATTTCCTCAGATTCAAAATAAATATATGATTTATTTTTCTTTAATCTTTGTTCTTTTCTCTACTTTCTTGTTTCTTGTTTCTTGTTTCGAAAAAAATTAACACATAAGTACAAAGAAAATATTGACTTATTGTAATTTGTTATTCCTTATCTATTGTGGCTTTTCTCTTTTCTCTTTTCTCTTTTCTCTTTTCTCTTAAATCTTAAATCTTAAACAAACTAATCTATTCTTTCTACTTCACTTTCAGATTTTAGTACTTTATCTCCATCTTCTTGTTGAATATACAAAGCTTTGTTTCCTTCTTCACCATTTCTAGTAACTTCGTTTCCTTTAATGGTTTTGGTCACTTTTTCTGTATAGGTTTCTTTCACTTTGTCTTCTGCTGTTCCCTTTCCCCAATTCCATTTTACTTTTGTTCCTTTTTGAATCATCCTTTTATTTTCTTTATAGGTTCAAAAATAACACGTTATTAAAATTTTCTTTTGCTCAATAAAATCTTTTTTTAAAACAAACGCATTTTAACGTTAATTTTATTGATTAAATAAATTGTATCCTTAACGTTTTTTGTATTTTTGCAAACTGCGTTAAGGATTGGAGCGATATCCTTTTTAACTTTTTTGTTAAAAAGATTTAGCGAAAAGCCTGACCAAGCTTTTTTGCTTGGGAACGCCCAATAAAATAAGATTGTTTTGCGCTAATTTTAGTGTTCTTTGAAAAAATAAAATGAAAGATTGTAACATCGTGAAACAAGTTTAGGATTAATTCAATTACGCAAATTAAAATTTGCTATTTCATTAAGGGGACGACTGGTTTTGACAGCAAGGACAGTTGATTTGTAAGCATATCAAGGATTGAAATTACACTTGTAAAACTATTTCAACTTTTTAAACGGCGAAGATAACTACGCTTTAGCTGCATAATTCGAATCACAGTAGAATTTGCCTAGGCTCACAAGGTGAGCAAGCTTTATGTCCACGAATAGCCTTGATTTACGGCGCTTCACTTTTGGATATCGTAAAAGTAAATATAGAAAACCTGAAGCTTTGGTGGGTTTTTGAAACTAAAGAAGATAAGTTAAAAGTGGATTGTTCTTAATCAGCTTTTAAACGAAAACCAAGAAAGAACTAAGTATGTAGAAAGCTTTTTAGCTGCTTGTTTGGACCCGAGTTCGATTCTCGGCGTCTCCAC
>CAXBPL010000215.1:0-2435 GCA_963977615.1 uncultured Polaribacter sp.
TAAACACTAAACACTAAACACTAAACACTAAACACTAAACACTAAACACTAAACACTGAACATTTTTTGACTGCGAACTGCGAACTAAAAAACTGCCAACTTATTTTACTGTCCTCCTAATCTTAGAATATTCTCATAAAAAGCATCCGAATTTGGGTTTGCAGGATCCATTTTTCCATAACCGATTTTATATTGTTTCAATGCTTTTTTAAACATTTTTCCAGATTCATAATATCTACCAATATAATAATCACCTAAATGAGAAGTTGGGTATAATTTTAAAATCATTTTACCAAAATCTCTTAATTTATCGCCATTTTCTTTTTCGATAATAATTTTTTCAATCGCAAAAATATCTCTTTCTCTAATTCCTAAATTTGCGCCAAACAAAAAATCTATTTCTAAATATTTATTTTCTAGATAATAAATGGCATCACTTGGTGCTAAGTCTTTTACTTTTTCATTAAATTCTTCATCAGAAATTGCTGAATAAATTTCAAATATTTTGTTCATTGCTCTTGGAATTGCTTCACTAGCAGCAGAAACTGAATTAGAAGTTGTAATTACATCATTTATAATATTAAAATTTTTAATTTCTACACCACTTAAAGCTGTTTGAATTTGCCCAATTTTACTCTGTTTATCAGTTGAAAAAGAAGTAGAGTTATTGGTGTAAAAATAAAAGGTATTGTCTTTTCTGCTAAACTTATCTAAATTATAAGATTGTAATTCTCCTCCAATAAAATCAGAAAAACTAGGATTTATACAGATAAAAGAATTGATAAACGCAGCATCTTCTTTCAAAAAATGAGAAATTAAGTTTGCTGAATAGCCTTCGCCAAATAAAGAAATAAAAGGCGATGTTCTATAATTACTCTCCATATAAAAAATAACTTCGTCTCTTAAAAAAGCGTAAAAATTATTGGCTGTTGATGTTAATTGCCCTGTGTTTCTGTTGAAAGAAATATCTTGTCCTTTTGTTTCTTCCATAGAAATACCCACTACAATTTGTTTGGGAGCTTTGTCTTTTTTTGCGAATAAAACTGAATTTCCTACATAAATATCAAACAACAATTCCTCTTCTAAAACAATTGCCAAAGGATAATTTTTAATACTGTCCATTTCATATCCTTCAGGAATGTAAATTTTAATATTTCTTGTCGTATTTAATATATCAGATTCTAAAGAGTGCTGAATTGTCTTTTGAGAAAATCCCACCAAAGAAAAAAGTACAAATAATAATGAAAGTGTTTTCTGAATCATAGGTTAGATTGTTTATTTTTGCTGATAATGATTTTTTGTTCCTTAAATAAGAACGACTAAAATACAAAAATATGATACAACCCGAATGGAAAACCGCTAAAGAATACGAAGACATTACCTATAAAAAGTGTAATGGAGTTGCAAGAATAGCGTTTAACAGACCTAATGTTAGAAATGCTTTTAGACCAAAAACAACCAAAGAACTGTATGATGCTTTTTATGATGCAGGAGAAGATGTAAATATTGGTGTGGTTTTATTATCTGCTGAAGGACCAAGTACAAAAGATGGTGTGTACTCTTTTTGCTCTGGAGGAGATCAAAAAGCAAGAGGTCATCAAGGTTATGTTGGTGATGATGGGTATCATCGATTAAATATTTTAGAAGTTCAGCGTTTAATAAGATTTATGCCAAAAGCTGTAATTGCTGTAGTTCCTGGTTGGGCTGTTGGTGGAGGACATTCTCTGCACGTTGTTTGCGATTTAACGTTAGCAAGTAAAGAAAATGCAATTTTTAAACAAACAGATGCAGATGTAACTTCTTTTGATGGTGGTTATGGATCAGCATATTTGGCAAAAATGGTTGGGCAAAAAAGAGCTAGAGAAATTTTCTTTTTAGGAAGAAATTATTCTGCGCAAGAAGCTTATGAAATGGGAATGGTAAATGCTGTAATTCCTCATGAGGAATTAGAAAGCACAGCTTATGAATGGGCTCAAGAAATTTTAGAGAAAAGTCCAACATCTATAAAAATGCTAAAATTCGCCATGAATTTAACAGATGATGGAATGGTTGGGCAACAAGTTTTTGCAGGTGAAGCAACACGTTTGGCTTATATGACAGATGAAGCAAAAGAAGGAAGAGATGCATTTTTAGAGAAGAGAAAGCCAAACTTTCCAAAAAAATGGATTCCATAGGCAGTTGGCAGTTGCAGTTTTCAGTTGGTGGTCATATTTTTCTGATTAAAATATAAATAATAATAAAAATTCCAAATTACCCAGTTTGTAGTTCCTTCCCTTTGGGAAGGTTAGGATGGGCCTTTTTAATGAAATCACAAATAGTAACTTTTTTAATAAAATGTCCAGATCAAAAAGGATTAGTGGCAAAAATTACCAGTTTCTTTTACGATAAAGGATTTAATATTTTAAGTTGTCAGCAATATGTAAATGCTTTAGAGA
>CAXBPL010000216.1:0-2341 GCA_963977615.1 uncultured Polaribacter sp.
AATAACTTGCCTGAACCAGCGTTCCAAAATCCGCTTCCTAAAATTACGCCAGGATTTACAATAACAACTTCTATTCCTTCTTGGCTAGCTCTCCAAACTTCCATTTCTGCACCAAATTTGGTAATAGAATAGCCACTATTATCTAGCTCTTTATTCCACTCACACTCTTCATCAATTAAATTATTATTTAAAGATTCGCCAACAGCAGCAATGGAACTTACAAAGCAAAGTTTCTCAACATTGGCATCCACAGAAAGATTTACAATAATTTCAGTTCCATGAATATTTACCTTTCTCATTTCTCTATAATCTTTTCGATTGAAAGAAATAAATGCAGCACAATGATATACATGTTTCACACCCAAAAAAGCAGGAATCATTGCAGGAACTTGCGTAATATCTGCTTTAAACCATTCTATTTTTGAGAAAAATGTAGCATCATCCGTATAAAAAGAAAACACTTTTTTTACTTTTTCTAAAGAAGAATCTGTTCTATAAATAGCTCTTATCTTATCATTTTTTAAACTTAAATGATACAATAAATGCGAACCCACTAAACCTGTGCCTCCAGTAACTAAAATCATACTGCTAATTTATAGTTTTTTGATTGATAAGTTTATCTTTGTCGCCATAAAAATACGTTACTAGTTTTATGCTGATGCTCATTGAACATCAAAAGAAATGTAACCGTTTAAAAAATCTATTTATAATGACAAATTTTGTTGAAGAATTACGTTGGCGAGGATTATTAAGTGATATAATGCCAGATACTGAAGAATATTTATTAGAAAATAAAACAGCTGGTTATATTGGTTTTGACCCAACTGCAGACTCTTTACATATTGGAAGTTTGGTGCAGATATTTATCTTAAAACACTTTCAACTTGCTGGTCATAACCCAATTGCTTTAATTGGTGGAGCAACAGGAATGGTTGGAGATCCTTCAGGAAAATCTGCTGAACGTAATTTATTAGATGAAGCAACTTTGGCAAAAAATGTAGCTGGAGTTAGAGAAAATTTAGAGCGTTTTTTAAATTTTGATGATGCTGCAGAAAACAAAGCAGAATTGGTAAACAATTACGATTGGATGAAAGATATTTCTTTAATCGATTTTGTGAGAGATACAGGAAAACACATTACTGTAAATTACATGATGGCCAAAGATTCTGTGAAGAAACGTTTGAGCTCTGAATCTTCTGTGGGAATGAGTTTTACAGAATTTACGTACCAATTATTTCAAGGATATGATTTTTATCACTTATACACAGAAAAGAATTGCAAGTTGCAAATGGGTGGTTCAGATCAATGGGGAAATATTACAACTGGAACCGAATTAATTCGTAGAAAAGCGCAAGGAAAAGCGTATGCAATTACAGTTCCTTTAGTTACCAAAGCAGATGGAACAAAATTCGGAAAAACAGAAGGTGGTAATATTTGGTTGAATGCAGATAGAACATCTCCTTATAAATTTTACCAATATTGGCTAAATTCGTCTGATGAAGATGCAGAAAATTTTATAAAGAAATTTACTTTTTTAGATAAAGAAACTATCGAAAACTTGATTACTGAACATCAAGAAAATCCTCATTTACGTTCTTTGCAGAAAAGATTAGGAGAAGAAGTTACCATTTTAACACATGGAAAAGAAGCGTATGAAAACGCGTTAAAAGCTTCGAATATTTTGTTCGGAAAATCTACAGCTTCTGATTTAAAATCTCTAGATGAACAAACATTTTTAGATGTTTTTGATGGTGTACCAATGGCTTCCATTCCAAAAGAAGATTTTACTGAAGGTTTAGATATGATTGCTGCTTTGGCTGCCAAAACCGATTTTTTAAAATCGAATGGAGAAGCTAGAAGAGCCTTAAAAGAAAATGCAATTTCTGTAAATAAAGAAAAAGTAAAAGAAGATTTTATAATTACTACTGATGATTTAATCGCTAATAAATATGTGCTTTTACAACGTGGTAAAAAGACAAATTATTTATTGATTGTTGAGTAACCTTTAAAAATATTGTTTAATAAAAAAGCGTTGAATTTTTAAATTCAGCGCTTTTTTTTTGAATCAATATATAGAATCAACTTTAATTGTTGATGAATTTTAGGTTCTAAACATCTATTTATACTTAAAATATAGAAACAGCATATAACCATTCAATAAAAAAGAAATAGAGTTTGTTATTATTATTGGATAATCTTCCTTTAAAAAACCATATAATGCCCAAAGAAAAACACCAATTAATAAAATAGAAAAAAATATGGGTGATAAATGAGCAACCTTTTTAGTTTGATATGCTTTTATTATTTGAGGAACAATGGCAATTGTGGTAAAAAGACCTGC
>CAXBPL010000217.1:0-2302 GCA_963977615.1 uncultured Polaribacter sp.
TCATTAATTGCTTTAAATTTAAACATCAGAAACAGTTTATATTATAACAAAGATTTACAAAAAAACAGTGTAACTTTTACATATGGAAATTCGCAACTTAAACAACAATATTTTATTGGTAATCAAGAAAATACCATCAAATTACATCAATTAGAATATGCAAACAAATTTGCTAATTTTTGGTTGATAGATGTAGTAGCAAAAACGTCAAAAAACAGCTTAGAAACAGAAAATTTTATCAATAGAAATTTCGAAATTGATGCCAATGAAATCAATCCTAAAATAAGTTTTTTATATAATGAAAATAATCGCTTTTCGGCTTTTTATCACTTTAAAAAGAAGGAAAATAGATTGGAAGATTTTGAGGTTTTGAATCAGCAAAAATTTGGAGTTGAATATTTTTACATCAGTAAAGAAAAAAATCAAATTTCGGCAAATGTAAATGTATTCTTGAATGATTTTACAGGTGATACAAACACACCAGTTGCGTACCAAATGTTAGAGGGTTTGCAAGCTGGAAAAAATTATACTTGGAATTTACTTTTTAACCGAAAATTAAACTCTTTCTTAAACTTAAATTTAAGTTATTTGGGCAGAAAAAGTGAAAATTCAAGAGCAATTCACACAGGAAGTGTGCAATTAAGAGCAAGTTTTTAATCGCTATTTTTTTTCTTTTGTAACATTTGTTGCATCCTACATCAAAAAAAAATGTTTACTTTGTAATCTATAATGATGAAAATAATTGCCATTTTATTATCTAACCTGATTCTTATTCAGAGTTTAAACATTAATTTAGAGTCTTTTGCTAAATTAAATGTATTGTTAGAGCATGCGCAATTTCATCAAGAAAAATACGGAGATAGTTTGTTTGAGTTTCTTTACGAACATTATGGAGATAAAGATTTGTTAGCAGCAAATAACCATGATGAACATGAAGATTTGCCTTTTAAAGAATGCACTCATAATTTCAATCATTCGATTTCTGTTTTTGATTTTAAAGTTGATGTTTTTGAGCTAAAAAACGATATTGTTTTAAACTTAAAACCAACTTATTTTTACAAAAATTCTTATTCTTTTTACGAGAAATCATCAGTTTTTCAACCACCAAAATATTCATAATTTTTTAGTAGATAGCTATTCTTGTTTTATAAACAAGAACTTTATTATTTATAAAATTTTCATGAATTATGTTAGAAAACATTATAAAATTCAGCTTAAAAAATAAGCTGCTTATTTTTCTATTTACAGCATTTTTAATTGGTTTTGGTGTGTATTCAATTACTCATATTTCTGTGGGTGCTGTACCAGATATTACAAACAATCAAGTACAAGTAATTACAACTTCTCGTAATTTATCTACACAAGATGTAGAGCAATTTATAACGTATCCTGTTGAACTTGAAATGGCAAATTTACCAGGAGTTACCGAAATTAGATCGGTTTCTAAATTTGGTTTATCTGTGGTTACTATTGTCTTTGAGGAAGACTTAGGCACTTATTTACCAAGACAATTAATTGCCGAAAAAATTAAATCTGCTTCAGAGAAAATTCCTGAAGGTTTTGGCACACCAGAAATGGGACCAATCACCACAGGTTTAGGAGAAATTTATCAATATATATTAGATGTAAAACCTGATTTTAAAGACCAATATTCGGTTACTGAACTAAGAACAATTCAAGATTGGATTGTAAAAAGACAGCTTTCTGGGATTCCTGGAGTTGTAGAAGTAAATACTTGGGGCGGTTTTTTAAAGCAATATGAAGTTGCTATAAACCCAAGCAAATTGAATGCGATGAATATTTCTGTCTCCAAAATTTATGAGGCTTTAGAAAAAAATAATAGCGTTGCTGGTGGTGGATATATTGAAAAAACGAATCAAGCTTTTTTTATTAGAGGAGAAGGTTTAATAAAAAGTTTGGAAGATATTGGCAACATCATCGTTCAAAATAATGGCACACCAATTTATATAAAAGATATTGCAAAAGTTGGTTTTGGTAGTGCAACTCGTTTTGGGGCAATTACAGGAAATGGAGAAGGAGAAAAAGTGCTTGGGCAAATTATGATGTTAAAAGATGGTGATTCTAAAACCATTATTAACGCTGTAAAAGAAAGAGTTGCTTCCATTCAAAAAACGTTGCCTGAAGGTGTTTTTATCAATGGCTTTTTAGAAAGAAGTGAGTTGATTGATAAAACAACCTACACAATTTCAGAAAACTTAATTATAGGATCGCTAATCGTAATTTTTATCGTGGTTTTATTGTTGGGTAATATTCGTTCTGGTTTGGTGGTTGCTTCTGTTAT
>CAXBPL010000218.1:0-2300 GCA_963977615.1 uncultured Polaribacter sp.
CCTTTTTTATGGATTGTGTTTTTACTTTTCCTACACCAGAAAACTGGACTTTCATGCCTATATTTTCTAACATAGAAACTGCATCCATTCCATCCATTCCCTCTACATTTGGCACTTCTTTATAATTTTTATAAGCAATTTTATCATACGCATTATACTGAGTATCCAAAGCTGCATATTCTACTTTTTGATTTACAGTTTGATTATCAATTGGTGTTGTTGTATAAATTTTCTGTGCAATTTCTTTAAATATTGGCCCAGCAACAGAAGCTCCATAATATCCTTTCTTTTTATCTGGATCGTGAACCAACACAATACAAGAATATTTAGGGTTGTCTGCTGGAAAAAATCCTGCAAAAGAAGCTACATATCTTTCAGTTGAATAAAAACCACCTTCCCATTCGCCATTTTTATTTTTAACTCTTGGAATGTATTTTTTAGCAGTTCCTGTTTTACCAGCCATCGAAAAATTAGGAGAATAAATACCATTCGCAGTTCCTTTTATCACCACATTTTCCATCACTTTTCTAACTTTATCAATGGTTTCTTGTGATGCAATTCTTGGGTTTACAATTTCAGTATCAAAAAATTTTTCTACTTTATCCTCTCTTCTTAATTCTTTTACAAAACGAGGTTTTACCATAATTCCATTATTGGCAACAGCATTGTAAAACATTAAAGTTTGCATTGGTGTTATAGAAATTCCATAACCCCAAGCCATCCATTCTAAAGAAATTTTACTCCAAGCTTTGTCTGATGGTTTTGGTATGTAAGGTTTTCCTTCGCCTTTAATTTGAAAACCAATTGGCTTTGTAAATCCGTATTTTTCTAATTTTTCTATAAACTTTTCTGGTTGTTTATCGTAATATTTTTTGATCAACTTTACAATACCAACATTCGATGAAACCTCAAAAACTCTTGCAGCAGAAATTTCTCCATAACCACCATGTTTTGAATCTTCAACTTTTCTATTGTTTACATAAATTCTCCCTTTTTCTGTATCAACAACTGTAGATGTATCAATATATTTGTCATCCAAAACAGCCATTAAACTTGCTAATTTAAAAGTAGAACCAGGTTCGTGACTTTCCCAAACTGCATAATTTCTTTTCTCAAAATATTTACCTTTTGATGTTCTGCCTAAATTAGAAATCGCTTTAATTTCGCCAGTTGCAGTTTCCATAACCACAGCACATCCATGATCTGCTTCAAAATATTCTAATTGACTTAATAAAGCATGATGTGTAATATCTTGAATATTCACATCAATGGTTGTAATAACATCATGCCCATCAATAGGCTCTTTTTCGTTAACATCAGATATTGGCTTCCATTGGTTTTTTGCTATTTTTTGCTTCCAACGTAAACCATTTTCACCTTCCATAAAATCTGCAAAAGCACCTTCAATACCAGCTTCTCCTCTAAAATCTGCATAACCAATTGTACGTTCTGCAATTTTACCTATTGGATGCTCTCTTACAGTTTTATGTTCTGCAATAAAACCACCTTGATAAACGCCCAAATTAAAAATTGGGAATGATTTCATTTTCACATAATCATTATAACCCACATTTCTAGCAATTAACAAATACCTGTTTTTGCGTTTTTTTGCGTCTCTTAATTTTGTTTGATAATGGCTAGCAGAATAGCCTAACATTTTTGATAATTCTTTTGATAAACCTGCTATATTTTTCTCAAAAACAGTTCCATCTACTGCAACAACATCCATTCTTATGGTATATTTAGACATTGATGTTGCCAATAAATTACCATCTGCTGCATACACATTTCCCTTATTTGCAGAAACTATAAATTCTTTTACAGTAAGATCCGTAGAAAGTTTTCTGTATTTTTCTCCTTGAAAATATTGAATGTTTATTACACGAAAAATAACCGCAAACAAAATAAGCGTAATAAAACCAGCTACAATGTAGAATTTGGTAAGGATGCTTTTTTTGTGAGTTGCCAATTGTTTAGTCTTTATAGGTTACTTTTATTTTTTTTGGAGGATTTTCGGAAGGTTTCAAACCTCTTGATTTTGCTTTTTCTCTAATGTTAGATTCCATTTTCATTCGCATTAAAATGGTTCCTGTATCTACATATTCTGCTCGTAATTCTCGTTTCAATTTATTTAACTCTGATATTTCTATCACTTTTTTATCTGCACTGTGTGCGCTTGAAATCATAATTAACAAAAGCACCACAACAAAAATGATAATTCGCCAATTTTTAAAAGCAGAGTCATCTGTAAGGAAACTTCCTCGCAAAAAATCGTAAATACCTCTTTTAACTTTTGTCAT
>CAXBPL010000219.1:0-2283 GCA_963977615.1 uncultured Polaribacter sp.
AAAGAAACTTGCACCAGTTTTGTAAGAATATTTACCAAATCTATCTTCTAAATAGCTGTAAATTGATGTCAAATTTAACTGATAATAAAGTGGAAGCAGCACCAAACCAATTACTGCATAACCAACAATGTAGCCCAAAACCATTTGCATATAGCTCATGCTTTGTGATTCTACCCAGCCAGGAACCGAAATAAAAGTTACGCCAGAAAGTGAAGCGCCAATCATACCAAAAGCCACTAAATACCAAGGAGAAGAATTATCTGCCTTAAAAAAAGTTTTGTTGTTTGCAGATTTTCCTGTGATGTAAGAAATAAAAATCAATACAGAAAAGTAACTTACAATTAATAATATGATGTGGATTGGTTGCATTTTTAAATTGCTTTTTTAAGGCTACGAATATAGGATTTTTGTCGTTTAGAAAATATAATAGAAACAAGATTTAAATGGAAACAAGAAACAAGATGGAAATAGAAAACAAACCGTAGAAATTTAGAGTGATTTTTCTCTGTTTTCTATCTTCTTTTTTCTGATGAAAAGTATTAATTTCGCCAACTATGGATTTTTCATCAAAAATATTAGAAAACGCTGTAAATGAAGTTTCACGTTTGCCAGGAATTGGAAAGAGAACAGCTTTGCGTTTGGTTTTACATTTATTAAAACAACCTTCAGAAAATACAAAATTTTTGTCTGAAGCCTTGTTGCATTTAAGAAATGATGTAAAAAACTGCGAAAAATGTCATAATATTTCTGATACTGTTTTATGTAATATTTGTCAGAATCCGAAAAGAACCCCAGAAATTGTTTGTGTAGTAGAAGATATTAGAGATGTAATGGCTATTGAAAGCACGTCTCAATTTCAAGGATTGTATCATGTTTTAGGTGGGAAAATATCACCAATTGAAGGGATTGGGCCTCAAAACTTAAAGATAGATTCCTTAATTACCAAAGTAAAAAATGGAGAAATTAAAGAACTTATTTTTGCATTAAGTTCAACAATGGAAGGTGATACCACAAACTTTTACATTTACAAACAAATAGAAAAGTTTGATATTACAACGTCTACAATTGCAAGAGGAATTGCAGTTGGTGATGAGCTTGAATATGCAGATGAGGTTACTCTAGGAAGAAGTATTGTAAATAGAATTCCTTTTGAGCAGAGTATTAGAGGTTAATTTTGATAATAATTAATTTGTTGTAAATAACTTATTGAAGGTATAAATTTTCTGGAACTTTATTACTTATATACGGATGTTGTGTGTTCGTTTTTATTTTCCATTCAGTTTGTTTATTGTTTCTAAAAGCCAATCTTCATTAACTTTTTTTGATTTTTTATTCTCTATGATTTTCTTTTCCAATAATGGAATGAACTCTTTATCATTTAATAATTCAATAGATTCTAAAATGATCGAGCCGTTTTCGCCAATTTTTTTAAGTTCGGTTTTTAAAACTTCCTTTATTTTTTTGTCTTTCCTTTTTGCTAATCCTGAAATCGCTTCTAATCTTGTACTTTCGTCTTTGTCTGGAACTCTATTCCACAATGCAATTCCGATTTCTTCAGTTTCGTTGTCAAGTTGTGTTCCAATTCCAAAAGTTGCCCAATTTCTAATATCAGAGTCTTTGTCATTTGATAGTTCAATTAAAGTTTTTATTGCATTCTCATTTTCTAAACAAGAAATGGCAAGAGTTAATTCAAATCTTACATTCACGAATTTATGAGTTTTGAATTCTATTAATATTGAAATCTGTTTCTCATTTAAATTCTCATTATTATGACTTATAGAAGATAAAATTGCTGATATTACTTTTGGTGATTTCTCATTTTCTAATAATTTGAAATATAAATCTACTGTTTTGTCTTGTTGAAATCTTGGGTCAAAACCTAATTGTGCTAATACATAAATTCCAATAATTTTTTCTTTTTCACTTTCAGAATTAGCAAATTTGAATGCTTGATTATAAACTTCTTTATTTGGCCTTTTTCTTAATTCTCGAACATTTTCCCAAAATGTTTTTTGCGTTTTATTATTCAGCAGTCGAGTGAATATTTTTTCAGATGTCCATTTTTTTCGACTCATTTTTATTCTTTCGAGTGTGTTTCTTAAATGACGCAAAACTTGTTTGTATAGGGAAAGTTGAGTGGCTTAAGCAATAAAGTTAATAAATAAAACACTAACCAAGAAAATGAAGTGCACCCAAAAGCTTAGATAAATTTATAATTAATTTGTACAGCTTAAGTTTGTCTTTTAATAAATTTGGTACTTAATCAGAAAGAATAAAAGAGAG
>CAXBPL010000220.1:0-2215 GCA_963977615.1 uncultured Polaribacter sp.
GATGAAAAAGTTGATTGGTTGCTAAAAAACTATTTCAAAAACGCACCTGAAGCTCTAAAAGTCATACAACAATATTGGAATGATGATGAAAAATTACAACAACTTCATGATGATTTTATAGAAAATACAATTACTAATTTTTACATGCCTTTTGGTGTTGCTCCTAACTTTGTGATCAATAATAGAGAGTACACAATTCCTATGGTTTTAGAAGAAAGTTCTGTAGTTGCTGCAGCTTCTTTGGTGGGTAAATTTTGGAGTACTAGAGGTGGTTTTAAAACCACTGTAATTGGCACTACAAAAATTGGTCAGGTTCATTTTATGTTTGCTGGTAAAAAAGAAGATTTAGAGACTTATTTTGCTAAGAATAAAATCGAATTATTTGCTGCAACAGCTTCCATTACTCAAAATATGGAAAAACGTGGAGGAGGTATTTTAGATATTAAATTGGTTGATAAAACTGATAAATTAGCCAACTATTACCAATTGCACATCACTTTTGAAACGAAAGATTCAATGGGTGCAAACTTTATAAATTCTTGTTTAGAAGCCATTGCCAAAAAGTTTGAAAAAGACGATATAGAAATTGTGATGAGTATTTTATCGAACTACGTTCCTGAATGTTTGGTAAGAGCAGAAGTGAGTTGTAAAATTGAGGAATTGGGAGGAGAAAATCCACAGAAATTTGCTGAGAAATTTTATCAAGCTGTAAAAATTGCTGAAATTGAACCTTTCAGAGCAGTGACTCACAATAAAGGAATTATGAATGGAATTGATGCAGTTGTGTTAGCAACTGGCAACGATTTTAGAGCCATTGAAGCTGGTGCTCATGCATATGCTTCAAGAAGTGGAACGTATACAAGTTTATCTCATTGTAGTATTCATAATGGAGTTTTTAAATTTTGGATAGAAATTCCTTTAGCTTTAGGAACTGTTGGAGGTTTAACAGCCTTGCATCCAATGGCTAAATTTTCTTTAGAATTATTACAAAAACCATCTGCAAGAGTGTTAATGCAAATTATTGCAGCAGCAGGTTTAGCACAAAATTTTGCAGCGTTAAGAGCTTTAACGACCAAAGGCATTCAACATGGACATATGAAAATGCACTTGCAAAATATTTTAAATCAGTTTGATGCTACTTTTGTTGAAAAAGAAGCAATAACTGCTTATTTTGATAAAAGAACAGTTTCACATTCTGCTGTTGTAGAAAAATTAAAAAGCTTAAGAAAACCTAAAGTTAATTGGATTGATTTTTTAGATTTTGATACGATTAAATATAAATTATCTTCTTTAAATGAAGATTCAAAACCAGTTTTTGGGCAAATGAATGCACAACAAATGATAGAACATTTAAGTGCAGTAACTCAAATTGCCAATGGAAATTGGAATGTAAATGTGTTTGTTTCTGATGAAAAAACGGCAAGAAGAAAACCATTTTTACAAACTGAAAACGAATTGCAAACGGGTTTTAGAGCTTCTTTTATAGCTGATGAACCCAGTAAATTAAAATTTAGTTCGATAGAAAATGCCATCGATGATTTGTTATATCAAGTGCAATCTTTTTTATTGATTTTTAAACAAGATAAAAACAGAACAGTGGTGCATCCTTTTTTTGGAGAATTAAATTTCGAAGAATGGAAAAAGTTTCAAGTAAAACATTTTACACATCATTTTAAACAATTCGATTTGTTGTAATGAATTATTATTCAAACGGAAAATTATTATTAACAGGAGAATATCTTGTTTTAGATGGCGCAAAATCGTTGGCAATTCCAACAAAATTTGGACAAGATTTAAGTGTAGAGAAAATTAAAGAACCTCAAATTATTTGGGGAAGTTTCACAAATACTGGCGAATGTTGGTTTGAAGCTGTTTTTGATATCCAAAAATTACGTTTGGTAAATTGCTCTTTTAATGCTGATAAAGAAGGAAGTTCAGAAATTATTGCAGAAACTTTATTAGAAATTTTAAAAGAAGCTAAAAGATTAAATCCCGATTTTTTAAATACAGAAAATGGTTTTGTTGTAAAAACAACGTTAACATTTCCTAGAGATTGGGGATTAGGGAGTTCATCAACTTTAATAAATTCGATTGCAAGTTGGGCAAAAGTAGATGCTTTTAAATTGTTATGGAATTCCTTTAAAGGAAGTGGTTATGATATTGCTTGTGCTCAAAATGATTCGCCAATTTTTTATCAAATAGAAAATACAAAGCC
>CAXBPL010000221.1:0-2200 GCA_963977615.1 uncultured Polaribacter sp.
AAATTAAAAGTGATTGGTTAAAAAATCAATTATAAAACAAAAATAAATTGTTATTTTGCAACGTTAAATAACTACAGAGTATAAATTGTTAGTTCGAGTATTTTCTTATGATTAAAATTATAGAGAAAAAGTATCGAAAACAAACTTCAAAAATAAATAAATGGAATTCGATTTAGAATATAATTCAGGAAGAACATTAATGATAATCCCAGAATATGGCAGACATGTTCAAAAGTTGGTAGATCATTGTTTAGCATTAGAAACCAAAGAAGAACGTAATGAAATGGCATTAGCAATTGTTGATGTTATGGGAAATTTACAACCACACTTAAGAGATGTTCCAGATTTTAAACACAAACTTTGGGATCAACTCTATATCATGTCAGATTTTAAATTGGATGCAGAGTCACCTTATCCAATTCCATCTAGAGAAGAATTGCGAGAAAAGCCAGAGCGTTTGCCATACCCAAAATATGCGTCAAAATATCGTTATTATGGTAACAATATCCAAACAATGATCGATGTTGCTTTGAGCTGGGAAGAAGGAGATAAAAGAGAAGCTTTGGTGTATACCATTGCAAATCACATGAAAAAATGTTATTTAAATTGGAATAAAGACACAGTAGATGATGCTGTAATTTTTAAACATTTATACGATTTATCTAATGGAGAATTCGATTTAAGAGAATCTGATGAAGATTTATCAGAAAGTAAAAATTTATTAAAAAAGAGAAATTCTCAAGGTCAGAACACCTCAAAAAGTACTTACAAGAAACCACATAATAACAATAAAGGTAGAAAAAGATATTAGTCAATGGCATCATTTAAAATTGAAGGAGGACACAAACTAAAAGGAACAATTACACCTCAAGGAGCAAAAAATGAAGTTTTACAAATACTTTGTGCAGTTTTATTAACTCCAGAAAAAGTAACAATAAACAATGTTCCAGACATTATAGATGTTAATAAACTGATATTTATTTTAGGAGAATTAGGCGTTAAAGTAATAAAATTAAGCAGCAATGCATATTCATTTCAAGCAGATGAATTGAATCTTGAATATTTAGAATCAGATGATTTTAAAAAAGATGGAAGCTCATTAAGAGGTTCTATTATGATTGTTGGTCCATTATTGGCACGTTTTGGAAAAGGATATATACCTAAACCTGGAGGAGATAAAATCGGTCGAAGACGTTTAGATACGCATTTTGAAGGTTTTATAAGATTAGGAGCAAAGTTTAGATATAATAAAGAAGATAAATTTTACGGAGTAGAAGCAGAAGAATTATTTGGTACAGATATGTTACTAGATGAAGCTTCTGTAACAGGAACTGCCAATATTTTAATGGCGTCTGTTTTAGCAACAGGAACTACAACAATTTACAATGCAGCTTGCGAACCTTACATTCAGCAATTATGTAAAATGTTGAATTCAATGGGTGCAGATATTACAGGAGTTGGCTCAAATTTATTAACCATAAATGGCGTAGATTCTTTAGGAGGTTGTGAGCACAGAGTTTTACCAGATATGATTGAAATTGGTTCTTGGATTGGTGTTGCAGTAATGACACGTTCAGAATTAACCATCAAAGATGTAAGTTGGGAAAACTTAGGGCAAATACCAAATGTATTTAGAAAACTTGGAATTCAATTCGAAAAAAGAGGCGATGATATTTACATTCCAGAACAAGAATCATACGAAATTCAGAACTATATAGATGGTTCAGTTTTAACAGTAGCAGATGCTCCTTGGCCAGGTTTTACACCAGATTTACTGAGCATTGTTTTAGTAATTGCAACCCAAGCAAAAGGAACCGTTTTAATTCATCAAAAAATGTTCGAAAGCCGTTTGTTTTTTGTAGATAAATTAATAGATATGGGGGCAAAAGTTATTTTGTGCGATCCTCACAGAGCCACAGTTATTGGTATGAATTTTGAAAGTTCGCTAAAAGCAACAAAAATGACTTCTCCAGATATTAGAGCAGGAATTTCTTTGTTAATAGCAGCACTATCTGCAACAGGAACAAGCATCATCAACAATATTGAGCAAATAGATAGAGGCTATGAAAACATAGAAGCACGTTTAAAATCTATTGGAGCAAAAATTGAAAGAATAGACTAAAAATAATTTCTCATATTCGATTTTAAATATATTCGAATTATTTGAAGCTATTTCCTGCTTTCAACACTCGCTTTTTTT
>CAXBPL010000222.1:0-2149 GCA_963977615.1 uncultured Polaribacter sp.
TTAGTTTGCAATTCGCGTTAAGGATTGAGCAATTGTTTGAGCTCTTTTTTGTTTTTCACAAAAAAAGCGAGTGCGAAAGCCTGACCAAACTTTTTTGTTTGGGAACGCCCAAAAAGAAAACCACAAACTCAAAAATAATTCTTGAATTTGTGGTTCTATAATAATACCAACAAGGTTTTTAAAACCTTGCAGGATAAATCTTACAATTATTATCCTTTAATAACTTTTTCTTGATGATTGATAGATTCTTGATGAATTGCCTTGAACATTCTCAACACAAATTCTTCGCTTAAACCTTTGCTTTCACCTTCTAAAATCATGTTTCCTAAAATCTCGTTCCAACGTTTAGATTGTAAAACTGCAACATTTTTTTCTTTCTTTAAAGCACCAATTTGTTCAGAGACTTTCATTCTTTTTCCTAATAAATCAATCAATTGATCATCTGCTACGTTTATTTGAGCACGTAAATTATTTAAAGAATTTTCGTAATCTGCTTCTGTATTGGTTTCTTTTCTAATTTTTAAATCTTGCATAATTTGCTTCAACTTTGTTGGCGTAACTTGTTGTGCAGCATCACTCCAAGCATTGTCTGGATCAAAATGCGTTTCTATCATTAAACCATCGAAATTTAAATCTAAAGCTGTTTGAGAAACATCAAAAATCATTTCTCTGTTTCCTGTAATATGTGATGGATCGCAAATTAAAGGTAAATCTGGAAAACGATTTTGGAATTCAATAGCAATTTGCCATTCTGGAACATTTCTATATTTTGATTTTTCGTATGTTGAAAAACCTCTGTGAATTGCGCCTAAATTTTTAATATCTGCTGTGTATAATCTTTCAATACCTCCTAACCATAAAGCTAAATCTGGATTTATTGGGTTTTTAACCAACACAATTTTGTCTGTTCCATGCAAAGCATCTGCAATTTCTTGCATAATAAAAGGAGATACTGCAGTTCTTGCACCAATCCATAATAAATCAACATCATTTTCGATTGCTAGTTTACAATGTGCAGCATTAGCAACTTCTGTACAGGTTTTCATGCCTGTTTGCTCTTTTACCTTTTTTAACCATCTTAAACCAAGTTCGCCAACGCCTTCAAACATTCCTGGTCTTGTTCTTGGCTTCCATATTCCTGCTCTAAAATAATTTACATCAGAATCTTTTAATTCGTGTGCAATCTTTAAAACTTGTTCTTCAGTTTCTGCACTACAAGGCCCTGCTATTACTAGAGGATGATCTAATTTCATATCATCCAACCATGTTCTTAATTCTTTTGTATTCTTCATCTTTCTACTTGTTTTGGCTTTTACTTTATGCCGTTTAAAATTTGTTTTATATAATTTGTATTCTCCATTTCGTTAAAAATTTCAGAGAAATTATCTTGTTGCATCAACTCTTTAAAATGTTGTAAATTATTGATATATTCTTCTAACGTTTCAATTACGTTTTCTTTATTCTGTTTAAAAATTGGTGTCCACATTGCTGGACTACTTTTTGCTAAACGAACTGTAGATTCAAAACCAGAACCTGCCATATCAAAAATATCGCGTTCATTTTTTTCTTTATTGATAACTGTTTTACCCAACATAAATGCGCTTATGTGAGATAAGTGCGAAACATACGCAATATGTTTATCATGCGAAACTGGATCCATATAACGAATACGCATTCCAATGTCCGTAAAAAGCTTCAATGCTTTTTCTTGCAACTTAAAAGTTGTTTTTTCAACTTCGCAAATAATGTTCGTTTTCCCTTTGTATAAGCCAGAAATTGCTGCTGTTGGTCCAGACTTTTCTGTTCCTGCAATTGGATGACAAGCTAAAAAATTTCTTCTTTTTGGATGATGTTCAACCACTTTACAAATTGCTTCTTTTGTAGATCCTGCATCTACAACCAAACCGTTTTCTGAAATTTTATCTAAAATTGTTGGTAGTAACTTTACAGTTGCATCTACAGGAATTGATACAATAACCAAATCTGCATTTTCTAAATCGTCTAACGTTGCTTTTTTATCAATTAGTTTTAATTCTAAAGCCTTGTTTAGGGTTTCATCTTTTCTACTAATTCCGTGAATTATAACTTCTGGATTGTGTTTTTTAATGTCGATAGCAAAACTACCGCCAATTAAACCAACACCAATCAT
>CAXBPL010000223.1:0-2148 GCA_963977615.1 uncultured Polaribacter sp.
GTAGCAAATAAAGAATTTGTATCAATTAAATTATCTAACTCTAAACTTTGGAAACCTCCAGAAGCAGTTAATTTTAATGATGGATAAAAATTACTTCTAGCTACATTAGATAATTCAAAAGATTGAATTAAATTATATTCTGCAGCCATAACATCTGGTCTGTTGCTTAATAAAGTAGAGGGAACTCCTAGTTTTAATTCGGTCTCTATTTTCTGATTTGTTAAACTACCTCTTTCAAATTTTTGAGCATTTTTTCCTAATAAGATACTCAATGTATTTTCAGTTTTAAAAATAGCAGTTTCAATATCTACTTCTAGTGCTCTTGCACTGTTGTATTGTGCAATATTTTGATCTACAGCAACCTGATTTGTTAATCCAGCATCTTTTAAAGCTTTGATAGTTTCTACACCATTTTTACGAGATTCAATCGTTTTTTTGGTGATTTCTAATTGAGAATCTAAAGCCAAAAGTTGGTAATACGTAGTAGCAATACTAGAAATTAATTGTGTTTTTACAGCTTGATGAGCAGCTACACTTTGTAAGTAACCAGCAGCAGTTGCACGTTTGTTACTTCTAATTTTACCCCAAATATCTGCTTCCCAAGAAACATTAGCTGTAATATCATATTGATCAATTCCTCCACCAAATAAAGATCCAAATTGTCCGTTTTTAGACAGCTCTTGATGTGTAGCATTTGCGCCTACACTAATTGATGGTAAATAACCAGCTTTCCCTTGTTTCGCGTATGCTTCTGCAGCTATCATTTGCTGAATTGCAATACGAACATCCATATTATTTTGAAGTCCTTCTGCAATATACTCACTTAAATACGTGTCCGTAAATAAGGTTTTCCAAGATATATCTGCCATAGAAATACTATCTGATGGCAAATTATCTGTTCTGTACAAGTTTTCTGTTTCTGTAACTTCTGGTCTTGTATAATCTTTGGCTACAAAACAACTTTGTAATGTAAAAGCCATTACTGTTATAACTAATCCTTTTTGAAGGCTAGTGTTTTTTAGTATTGATTTCATATAATTAATCTTCATTTTGTTGAGAAATAACTGCTGGTTTACTTGAAACTTTTTCTTGTAACCATTGAAATAATATAAATAAAATAGGAATTACAAAAACTCCTAAAATAGTTCCTATTAGCATTCCTCCAGCTGCTCCAGAACCAATAGAATTGTTTCCTTCAGATCCAACACCTTTTGCTAAAGCTAATGGCATTAACCCTAAAATAAAAGCAAATGAGGTCATTAAAATTGGACGTAAACGTGATTTTGCTCCATGAATTGCTGCATCTACAATGCTCTCTCCATTCTTTCTTCTTTGTAAAGCAAACTCCACAATAAGGATGGCGTTTTTAGCCAACAACCCAATAAGCATTATTAAAGCAATTTGAAAATAAATGTTGTTTTCTAAACCTAAAAACTTAGTAGTTATATAGGCTCCAAATACTCCAAATGGCAATGATAGTACAACTGCAAATGGCAGTAAATAACTTTCGTATTGTGCACTTAATAAGAAATAAATAAATAGGATACTTAGTATAAATATAAACGTTGTTTGGTTTCCTGCATTTACTTCTTCACGAGTTAAACCAGAATACGCAACAGTATAATTACTTGGTAATTTTGCAACTTCTTCTTCAATAACTCTAATAGCATCTCCTGTACTATACCCTTCATTGGTAGCACCAGAAATCATGGTAGAATTAAATAAGTTAAAACGCGTTACTGATTGTGGTCCATACACTCTTTTAAGTGTTACAAATTGTGTAATTGGTGTCATTTCACCAGAATCTGTACGTACATACATACTGTTTAAAGAATTTTCATCTGCTCTATCTTCTGGTAAAGCCTGAATGTATACTCTAAATTGTTTACCAAATCTAGAGAAATCCGAAGCATAAACTCCACCTATATATCCTTGTAATGTAGAGAATATACTAGTTACAGAAACCCCTTTTTCTTTTGCTAGAGGTACATTAACTTCCATTTCGTATTGTGGATAGTTTGTACTAAATGATGATTGTGCATATTTAATTTCTGGATGACTCATTAAAGCCATAGAGAATTCTTTATTTGCTTTGTCAAGATCTGCAAATTCGCCACCAAACTTATCTAATAAGTTAATTTCAAAACC
>CAXBPL010000224.1:0-2124 GCA_963977615.1 uncultured Polaribacter sp.
TTATCCAACTCATTATTCAAAACAAATTGATGTTGTTCTTTTACAAATTCTGAGATGTCTTCAATTTCTAAAATATCCTCTTTAGCATATTTTACTATTTCTTGGTTTCTAATTCCTAATTGAATGGCTCGTCTATCTAATTTATCTCCAAAAGGATCATGATCTGGATCCCATTGCAATCTAATATTTGATTGCTTTACAGCAACTTGCCAATCCTCTTTACTTTCATAAATATCATCTTGAAAACTAGAATAAACAGCTTGATTTAAATAACGCTCAAATGCTTCTCGTTTTAAATGAATTGCCAAAACAATTTCTTGACCAACTTTTGTTCCCCAACCATTTCTATACATCATCCAAAGAAAATTCGGTTTAATCCAAGTCATTCTGTGTACACTAAAAGCACCTCCAAAATATTGATTTTGAAATGCAAAATTCCCTATTTCTGGTCTGTAAGACTGGTATACAATTACTTTTTCGTCATCAAATTGAGCCATTATATGATAACCTGTTTTGGGCCAATGTTTTAATTGTTCTTTATATAATTTTGTTTTTATGTTCATTTTAAAAATTATTAAAACTAGTAACCCAATAAAAATCTTTTAACTAATTAACAAAACAGCAATTATACTAACTTCATCATAAAAAACAAAAGCAGCTACTATTAATTTTTAGATTGGTTCGCCAATAAGTATTTTAAATATATAAAAATAACAATTCCTTTTTTAACACATTCTGTAAACCAATCTATTTCAAATTTTATTACTTTAGTTGATTAAATTCTTAAGGTAAACACAACATGAAAAAACTACTACTTTTTTCATTGATTTTAGCTTTTACATTTCCTACAGAAATGAATGCACAAAAGAAAAAATCAAAGAAAAACAACACAGAAGAAACTGCAACAAAACCTCAAAAAAGTAAAACTCCAAAATATGGTGATTTTGTAACCAAAAAAACAAAAACAGATGAAGGTTTATTCAAAGTGCACAACACAGACAATAAATTTATCTATGAAATTCCAAAAACTTATTTTGGAAAAGAAATGTTATTAGTTACCAGAATTAAAGATATTCCTGCTGGTTTAGGAGGTGGTTATGTAAATGCTGGTTCAAAAATAAACACACAAGTTGTAGTTTGGGAAGAGTTTCAAAATAAAATTTTATTAAAAGTAAAATCTTACAATGCTATTGCAAATGACTCTTTACCAATTTACAAATCTGTAAAAGCAAACAATTTAGAACCTATTTTATTTGCATTTGATATTGCAACTCAAAACCAAGATTCTACTGCAGTTTTGGTTGATGTTACAAAATTTTTCACTTCAGATATTCAAGCAATTTCTCCTTTACCAGATTCTTATAGAAAAAGGTATAAAGTTAGGAGATTAGATGCTTCAAGAAGTTTTATCAACTCTATAAAAAGTTATCCAGAAAATATAGAAGTTGTCCAAGATTTTACGTTTGATGCTGCTGAACCACCAAGTAATTCATCTACAAACACCATTACAATTCGCGTAAATCAATCTATGATTGTTTTGCCAGAAGATAAAATGATGTCAAGAGTATATGACAAAAGAGTTGGTTATTTTTCGATTGGAAATGTAGATTATAGTTCTGAGGCTTTAAAAGCTGATGAAAAAAAATATATTAAACGTTGGAGATTGGAACCTAAAGACATCAACGCTTACAATCGTGGAGAATTGGTAGAACCTATAAAACCAATTGTGTATTATTTAGATCCTGGAACTCCAGACAAATTAAAAAAATACATAAAACAAGGAGTTGATGATTGGGCAAAAGTTTTTGAAACTGCTGGTTTTAAAAATGCAATTATGGCAAAATATGCGCCAACTGAAGAGGAAGATCCAGAATTTAGTATGGAAGATGTTCGTTATTCTTCTATTAGATATGTAGCAAGTACCACAAGAAATGCAACTGGCCCAAGTGTTTCTGATCCAAGAACTGGAGAAATTTTAGAAAGCGATATTATTTGGTATCACAATCATTTGCGTTCTTACAGAAACAGATATTTATTAGAAACTGGAGCTGCAAATCCGTCTGCAAGAACTTTAGAGACACCTGCAGAAGAAATTGGAGAAATGATGCGAATGGTAATTTCTCA
>CAXBPL010000225.1:0-2114 GCA_963977615.1 uncultured Polaribacter sp.
GAATCTATTTCGTTGATTAAAAACTCAAAATATCCTGTTAGTTTTTCTGATTTTTCTCTTAAATTTTCAAAACCAACTTCATCAAATAAATCTAAAGATGCTTTGATGGCTGCCATCGATAATATTGGTGGATTTGACAATTGCCAACCTTCTGCTCCTTCCATCACATCAAAAGGTTGTCTCATATTAAAACGAGTTGCTTTGTTATGATTCCACCAACCTGCAAAACGTGGTAACTCTTTATTTTTTGAATGTTTTTCGTGGACAAATAATCCTGCCAAACTTCCAGGTCCAGAATTCAAATATTTATACGTACACCAAGCTGCAAAATCTACATTAGAATCGTGTAAATTAGGTTGAATATTTCCTGCTCCATGAGCTAAATCAATCCCAACAATACAGTTTTTTGAATGACCAATTGCTGCAATTTTTTTAATGTCTAAAAACTGACCTGTGTAATAATTTACGCCTCCAATTAATAAGAGTGCAATTTCATCTCCTTGCGTAGCAACTATTTCTTCTAAATCTTCAATATGTAATAATTCTTCTCCTTTTCTTGGTTTCCATTCAATAATGTCATCATCAGAAAAACCGTGAAATTTTAATTGACTTTGCACTGCATACCTGTCTGAAGGAAAAGCATCAGACTCAATTACAATTTTATATTTTGTTTTTGTGGGTCTGTAAAAACTCACCATTAATAAGTGCAAATTTGTTGTAAGTGTATTCATCACCACAACTTCAATGGGTTTTGCTTCCACAATTTTTGCCATTTTATCTGTTAAAAATTCATGGTAATTTAACCATGGATTTTTCGCCTCAAAATGACCTTCCACTCCTAAATTTGCCCAGTCTTCTAGTTCTTGATTGATGTATTCTTTGGTTGCTTTTGGCTGTAAACCCAATGAGTTTCCTGTAAAATATAACCAATCATTTCCATCTTTATCTTTGGGAATATGAAATCGATTTCGCAAATAAGCGAGTTTATCTTCTTTGTCTAATTGTTGCGCAAATGCTAAGGTGTTTTTAAATTTCATCAATAGTAAATAGGATTATTCTCAAATATAAAACAATTGCCTTTCTGAACGAATTTTTTGCTTAAATAAATTGTTATCTTTATTTTTTTAAAATTTTAAAAGATATTAAATGAAATTGTTTAAAAATTTACTGCTTTTAGTTGTTTTTATCTGTTTGTCTTGCAACAATAATTCGCTTTTAGTTACAGGTTTAAAAGGTGTAAATGAAAGTATTAAAAAAGAATATGCTCCAGATAAAAGAGTGGCTATTTATGATATTGAGTTAGATTATTATGATGATAAAATTGTGGCAAGTGGAGAAACAGATTCCAAAATTGGCTACCAGAAATTATTAGACAGTTTAAAAAGTTTAGATATCGATTTTATAAACAAAATTAGAATTTTACCTGACACAGTTATTGGGAATGATAAGTTTGCAATCGCCAATAATTCTGTGATAAATATACGTTCTGAACCTAAACATTCTGCTGAATTAGGTACACAAGGTTTGTTAGGAATGCCTTTAAAAATATTAGATAAAAATGGTGATTTTTATAGAATTCAAACACCCGATAAATATATTTCTTGGGTTGATAAAGGTGGGATTCATAGAATGAACAAAGGTGAGTTTGATGCTTGGAACAATCGTAAAAAAGTAATCTTTATCAAAAATTTTGGATATGTATATGCTGATACAAGTGAAAATTCTGAAATTATTTCTGATATAACTTTAGGAGGAATTTTAAAGTTTATAGGAATTAGCAACAACTTTTTTGAAGTTGAATATCCTGATAAAAGAAAAGGTTTTATAAAAAGAACGGAAGCTGTAAACTACGAATCTTGGTTAATCAATTTAGTTGCATCTCAAGAAAACATCGAAAAATCTGCGAAATCTATGGACGGTTTTCCTTATTTATGGGGAGGAACGTCTAGCAAAGGAATGGATTGCAGTGGTTTTACAAAAATGGTGTATTTAATGAACGGTTTTGTAATTCCTAGAGATGCATCTCAACAAATTAATGCTGGTAAAATTGTAGATAATAAATTGGATTTTGCTGATTTACAAAAAGGAGATTTGCTTTTTTTCGGCACAAAAGC
>CAXBPL010000226.1:0-2113 GCA_963977615.1 uncultured Polaribacter sp.
TAGATTTTAGTTTCAGTGGTTTAAAAACAGGTATTTTATATTTTATTCAAAAGCAACAAAGGATAAACCCTAATTTTGTTGAAGAAAATCTAAACGATATTTGTGCATCAATTCAGTTTACAATTATTGAAATCTTGATGGATAAATTGAAAAATGCTGTTAAACAAACAGGAATTAAACAAATTGCAATAGCTGGTGGCGTTTCTGCAAATTCAGAAATTAGGAATCGATTACAATTAGCAGAGCAACATTTTGGCTGGAAAACCTACATTCCAAAATTTGAATATACAACAGACAATGCTGCAATGATTGCAATTACTGGCTATTTAAAGTTTTTAAATAACGATTTTGCAAATGTTAATGTAACTGCAAAAGCACGTTTAAAAGTTACAGAATAACGCTCTCAGAGAACTTTTTTTATTACAATCATACTTCAATTTTCTTAGATAAATAGTTTTGAAAAACAATTTAAACACCAACAATGAAAACCTTTAAAAACAGATTTTTATATAATCTTTATTACTTTCTATTTTGGATCGTTTATTTCGTTTTTGCGCGTTTCTTTTTTCTGATGTATTATGTTGATAAAACTCAAGAATTAGAAATATCAACCATCTTAAAAACATTTTTATACGGTTTGCGATTAGATGCTTCTTTTGCAGCATATTTATCTGCTATCCCTTTTTTATTAATCATGTTTTCTGTGATTATCAACCCTAGAATTATTCTAAAAATTATAAAATGGTACACTTTTATAATCATCATTTTTATAAGTTTATTACTACTCATTGATGCTGGTTTATACCAAGCTTGGGGCGTTCGTTTAGACACTTCTTTGCTTCCTTATTTAAACACACCAACATTAATGATTTCCTCCACATCAACTTTTCAGTTGGTTTCTGGTATTTTTGCTTGGGTATTAATTTCGGCTGTTTTCATCAAAGTTTTTAATAAAATTCATCAAAAAAATAGCGAGAATATTAGTTTTAGAAACTGGTTACAACTTCCTCTTTTTTTGTTGATGACAGCTGTTTTGATTATTCCTGTAAGAGGTGGTTTTCAAATTGTTCCTGTAAACCAAAGCAACGTTTATTTTTCTGAGTCGATGTTTGCAAATCATGCAGCCATTAATTTTATGTGGAATTTTTCTAACACACTTACGCATAAAACAGATGGCACAAATCCTTATAAATATTTTGAGGATGAAACTGCGTTAAACATCATCAACAAAACCAAAAACAACCTTTTAACTGCTGATATAGATTCTATTTTAACAACGACAAAACCTAATGTTATTTTAATTCTTTGGGAAAGTTTACCTGCAAAAATCGTGGGTTCTTTAGGTGGTGAACCCAATGTTACTCCTAACTTAAACCGACTTTCTAAAGAGGGTTTGTTATTCACAAATTTCTATGCAAATGGCGATAGAACAGATAAAGGAATTCCTGCTGTTTTAAGTGGTTATTATCCACAACCTGTAAAGAGAATTATGCGAATGCCAAACAAAACCAGAAGTTTACCAATGTTGCCAAAAAAGATGGCAGAATTAGGGTACAAAACGTCTTTTTATTATGGTGGAGATTTGAATTTTGGGAATATGAATACGTATTTACGAAATGCAGGAATTTCAGAAATTGTAGATGGAAGTCAATTTGATAAAAAAGATTGGAACTCAAAATGGGGCGCTTATGATGATGTCTTTATGAAACGTTTTGCTGATGATTTATCAACCCAACAAAAAGAACCTTTTTTTAAAATTGCTTTAACATTAACGAGCCACGAACCTTACGAAATTAAAGGCGAATATAAATTTGGTAGAGAAACGCATGACAATGAATTTAGAAGTGCTCATTATTATACAGATAGTGTTATTGGCGATTTTATCAGTTTTGCCAAAAAGCAAGAATGGTATAAAAATACGTTAATTGTAATTATGTCAGATCATGGACATAGTTCTCCAAAGCATGAAGGGCCTTACTTTTCGCCTAAAAAATTTAGAATTCCTATGTTATGGCTTGGAGGTGCTGTAAATTCAAATATCAAAGAAATTAATAATTTTTCTAGTCAAGTAGATTTTTCTTACACTTTATTAGATTTATTAAATGGCGATAAA
>CAXBPL010000227.1:0-2101 GCA_963977615.1 uncultured Polaribacter sp.
CAACTGCTCTTGTAGAATGCTCTTCCCATAAAGGATTTCCTTCTTTAGGATATAAAGAAGTAGCCATTACAGTTTTACCATTAATATTTACAGCCATTGCATCCCAGATGTATTTTCTTGAAGTTGCAAAAGCAAAATCTCTTACTTTTTCAGCTTTAAACTTCCAAGTTTTTGTACCAGTTGCACGTCCTTTTTCAGTCTTTTCAGCTTCTTCTTGTGTAACAATGATTACAGGATTATCGAAACTTTTTCTAGCTTTATCAAAACGATTACGTTGTGTCTTCGTTAAAACATCTTTTTCGTTTTGTAAAGAACCAGTAGCTTCTACAATATGATCTGCAGGTACAGTTAAATTAACTTCATAATCTCCAAATTCTAAAGCAAATTCAGATCTTCCCCAGAATTGCATATTTTGCCATCCTTCAACATTGTTATACACTGCTAATCTTGGAAAAAATTGAGCAATTGTATAATTGTTATTTCCATCTTCAAAAGATTCTAAACCAGAACGTCCACCATCTTTGTTGATATCGTTAATTTTATAATTCCATTTAATGCTGAAATCGAATTTATCTCCAGGAGCCAATGCTTTTGGTAAATTAATACGCATCATTGTTCTGTTAATTAAATGTGATAAAGGCTTTCCATCAGTTTCAACTTTTTCGATGTTAAAACCAAAACCTTTCCCTTCTTTCATAAAGGTACTTTTAAAGTTCTCTGGAGTAATAAAATCAGCTGCTCCATTAGATTTTGCTAAAGGAGTTTGAGAATCGTCTGCTCTCATGTTTTGATCTAACTGAACCCATAAATACTCTAAAACATCTTTAGAATTGTTATAGTAGGTAATTTTTTCATCACCATAAATTTTATTGTTAGTTTCATCTAAACGAATATCCATCACATAATCCACCTTTTGTTGTGTGTATTGATGACCTGGAGCACCAGAAGCTGTATGCTGATCGTTTGGAGTAGCCAAAACATCCTTCATTTGTCTGAATTTGTTTTGATCTGTGTGTCCTTGTTGCGTTTCCTTTTTTTCTTTTTGTTCTTGAGCAATAGTAGCTGCAGTAACAAAAAATAAAGAAAACATTAATAAATAGATTTTTTTCATTTGTTTTGTTTGAATTTATTTGGGCTAAATTTACAATAAGTAACCAAAAAGATAAAGGTTTGTTAAAATTTTAACAAACCTTTATCTTTTTGGTATTTAATATCTATTGATAATATTTAGTTTCAGTTTGCAGTAAGAGTGATACTGATTACTGTTACTGCAAACTGCGAACTACATCTAGTTTTTTACTTTCTCTTTGAATTGATCAAATTTACTAGCATCTTGTCTAGGAAAACTGTTGTTAGAAGTATCTACATCTGCAGTTTCTAAATCTGGATCAATCATAATGCTTGCAATTTGTTTTGTTGATGAAAATACTTTGGTTACTTCATCATCTGTATATCTCCAAATTTGAGCAGGATATGTTTTTTTCTCTTTAGAACCATCTTTATACGTAAACTCAACAATAATTGGCATGACCAATCCTCCTGGTTTTTCGTATGTAATTTCATAATGGTATTTATTTTGATTAGAAGCAAAACCTAAACCTTCAGAAGCATCTTCTACAAATTCAACTGAATCGTCAACTTCTTTTGTATTATATTTTTTTACTGATTTAATACCAATATCTGTAACATCAGTTGTGTAAAACCAACCTCTCCAAAACCAATCTAAATCAATTCCAGAAGCATCTTCCATAGTTCTAAAAAAGTCTGCTGGAGAAGGACGTTTAAACATCCATCTTTGAGAATACGTTTTAAAAGCGTGGTCAAATAATTCTTTACCCATAATGGTTTCTCTTAAAATCCAAAGTGCAGTAGCTGGTTTTCCATATGCATTGTTTCCAAAAGCATAAACGTTATCTCCTTTACTCATTATTGGCGCAATTTTAGATTGATCTCCAGCCATATATTTTACAATATTTTTAGGATATCCTCTAACAATAGGAAAGTCTTTATCATAATCTAACTCCGCTAACATTTCCATATATGAGTTTAAACCTTCATCCATCCAAGTCCATTGTCTTTCATCAGAATTTACAATCATTGG
>CAXBPL010000228.1:0-2089 GCA_963977615.1 uncultured Polaribacter sp.
TTTGATATGCTTTTATTATTTGAGGAACAATGGCAATTGTGGTAAAAAGACCTGCAAAAAATCCAATAATCTCTATGTCCATAATTTTTTGAGTAAAAATAATACTCATAAAAATTTACGAAGACCTTAATACCTTTCTTTTTTAACTCTTTTAAGAAGAAAAATATTAAAAAAGAAGCTCGTGCAAATATCTGCCAGGCACAAAAGTAAAACCACCTGCAATAATTATCGCTCCAAAATAAAGGAGAATCATTTTACGTTTATGTGCTTTTACATTTCCTTTTTTAATGGCTATATATGCTGTAGGAACTGTGTAAAGTGTTAAAAAACTAAAGCTATGAATCCAACCAAAATGATTGAAAATTGTTGGTCCAACTTCTGCTGGCATGAATAAAGTTATGGTAGCTGTCATCAACATTAAAACCATGTAAACTCTACCGAAATTTTTATGAATTTTAGTTCCTTTTTTTATCAATAATAATATTGTTCCTATTATAAAACAGGGAATTACTGTTGCTAAATGAAAGTATAATAAATTAATATAGCTCATTCTAAATTTTAAAATTGTAATAAATATACACTTTTATATTATTTTTTCTCTGCTAAAACTTTCATTAAAAACGCATTCTGCTTTTCTAAAAGCTCATTTGTTTTGTTCATTAACTCAATATTTTTTGGAGTTGCCACAGTTTTATTTTTTGGATCTTCTGCTTTTTTCTTCATCGAATTCATTACTCTAACCACCATAAAAACAGTAAAAGAAATCACCAAAAAATCGACACCAGCTTCAATTAATTTTCCATAACCAATAGCAACCTCTTCAAATTTTATTTTGCCATCAGCACTTATAGCTTCTCTAATTACAAATTTTCTGTTTTCCCAATTTGCACCAGCTGTCAGGTATGTTAAAGGTGGCATTAAAACCTCTTTAACCAAGACATTTACAACTTTGTTAAAAGCTGTTCCTATAATAACACCAATAGCGATGTCAATCATATTTCCTTTTACAGCAAAGTCTTTAAAATCTTCAAGTAATTTAAATTTCATCATTTTTTGTACTTTTTTCTCTCTTTTTTCTTTTCTCTTTACTCTTGTTTCTTGTTTCTTGTTTCTTGTTTCTTGTTTCTTATAGCTAAAAAAAAACACATAGGGACATAGAAAACATAGGGCTTGCGAAATCTATATTCTCTTGAATCTTGGTTCTTGGTTCTCTTTTATCCTGTTTTCTTTTTTTTCTCTACTCTTAAATCTATTTTCTCCCTTTCTTAAAGCACCATTAAATTACAGCCTCTAATATCAGAATTATCAAAACGACCAATAATTTCGAAAGTTCCGTTTTTGTGAACTTTTCCTAAATCTTGAGTCGCAATAAATGAGCAAGAATTATAATTTGCTAAATCTATTACGTTAATTCCGCCAGTTTTTTCTTTATCTAAAATAGTTAAAGCATCTTCTGTATCTCTGGTTAAAATTTGCATCCAATTTGGGGTTTCGAAAACGCCATTTCCTTTGGAATATGCCTGACTTAATAATTCTGTCATTCCATATTCAGAATGGATTTCATCAACCTTAAAACCACTTTCTAACAGTTGATGCAATTCGTTTCTTATCAACTCTTTTCGCCTTCCTTTCATACCACCAGTTTCCATAACTATGGTGTTTTTAAGATTAAATTGATGTTTTTCAATCAAATCTAACAACGCAAAAGAAACACCAATAAGCAAAACTTTTTGTCCATTGTTATCTAAATTGATCAGTTTTTTTGCAAGCTCATCAAGGTTATTTAGATAAAATCCGCTTTCTGAATTTTTAGATTTTGCAATTAAATCATCAACCATAAAAACCAAAGAAGAACCTTTTCTCTCCAAATAATTTGGCAATAAAGCCAACACAACATAGTCTTCTATATTTCCATAAAAATGTGCAAATCCTTTTAAATAACTTTCTTTATAAAAGCTAATATCGGTTACTAAATGTTTGCTTGTAATGCTACCTGTAGTTCCAGAACTTGTAAAAATTTCTGCTATTTTTTCTTTGGATGAAAGAACTTCTCGCGTTTTAAAAAACTGAATTGGTAAAAACGGAATTT
>CAXBPL010000229.1:0-1983 GCA_963977615.1 uncultured Polaribacter sp.
TCTACTAATTTTAAAACCCAATTTTTCATAAAGTCCAATTGCTGGGTTTCCTTTATTAGTATGTAAAATAGGGAGTTTCTTTTGTTTTAGAATTTCTTTGGTTGTATGATAAATCAATTGTTTTGCAAACCCTTTCCTTGTATAGTTTGGATGTGTTACTACAGAACTTATTTCAATAAAGGAATCCGTTTGCATTCTTTGACCAGAAATGGCAATTAATTTATTTTCTTTAAAAATTCCGTAGAAATTCCCCATTTCAAAACCTTTCTTTTGATAAAAGCCTGGCATTACCAACCAAATTAAATCATACACTTCATCAATGTTTTCTTGGGTTAATAAGACAATTTCTTCAGTAATGTCAACATTAACTAACTTATCTAAAATCATTTGACAGCCATTAATTTTTTTCTCTAAAATTATTTTATGGTCATCAAACAATGGAGTTTGGTCTTCTGAAACAAAAAAGAATTTCTTTGTGAGTTCACTATATTTATTTGAAGCTTTTGTAGTTTTATTGGCATCAAAAAAAGCGCCAAAAATATTAATCTCTGGATTATAAAATTGGACTCCATCAAAATGAATTGCATAATTTTTATGCGTTTCATTTAAAGAATACCAAACAGGATTTTTTAATTTATCTTCTAGTGTTATCATACTTTGAATTATATAAAAAAAACTCGCAATAAATGCGAGTTTTTGTATCAATTTTGAAAAGAGAAATTATTCAGATTTAGTTTCTGTTCTAGTTTCTTTCTTCTTTTCACCTTTTACAATGTTAATGGTAAGTTCATTCTTTTCTTCATCTAAATCCATTGCAATTACATCTCCTTCTGTTAGGTTAGAGTTTACAATTTCTTCGGCTAAAGCATCTTCAATATACTTTTGAATAGCTCTTTTTAATGGTCTTGCTCCGTATTTTTTATCGAAACCTTTATCAGCAATATAATCTTTTGCTTTCTCGCTTAAATTTAAAGTGTACCCTAAATCTAAAATTCTGTTTAAAAGTTTGTCTAATTCAATATCAATAATAGAATGAATATCTTCTCTTTCTAAAGCGTTAAAGATAATTACATCATCGATTCTGTTTAAGAATTCTGGTGCAAAAGATTTCTTTAAAGCACCTTCAATAATTCCTTTTGCATAATCTGCTTCTTGTGCAGCTTTAGAGGAAGTTCCAAAACCAACTCCACCACCAAAATCTTTTAATTGACGAGCCCCAATATTAGAAGTCATAATAATAATGGTATTTCTAAAATCGATTTTACGTCCTAAGCTATCAGTAATATGTCCATCATCTAAAATCTGTAACAACATATTAAACACATCTGGATGCGCTTTTTCAATTTCATCTAATAAAACTACAGAATATGGTTTTCTACGAACTTTTTCTGTTAATTGTCCTCCTTCTTCATAACCAACATATCCAGGAGGTGCACCAATTAAACGAGTAATCGCAAACTTCTCCATATATTCACTCATATCAATTCTAATTAAAGAATCGTCAGAATCGAATAATTCACGTGCTAAAACTTTCGCTAATTGCGTTTTACCAACACCTGTTTGTCCTAAGAAAATAAAAGAACCAATTGGTTTGTTAGGATCTTTAAGACCAACTCTATTTCTTTGAATCGCTTTTACAACTTTGGTAACAGCTTCATCTTGCCCAACTACTTTACCTTTAATCATGGCAGGTAATTCGTGCAATCTGTGGCTTTCTGCTTCTGCAACTCTGTTCACAGGAATTCCTGTCATCATAGAAACTACTTCTGCAACATTATCTTCAGTAACAATTTCTCTGTTTAATTTAGAGTCATCTTCCCATTGTTTTTGAGCAGAATTTAAAGCAGATTCCATGTTTTTTTCATCATCTCTTAACTTGGCAGCTTCCTCATATTTTTGTCCATTAACGGCTTTTGTTTTCAAATCACGAATTATTTCTAATTGAGATTCTAATTCCAAAACTTGTTTAGGAACCACAATATT
>CAXBPL010000230.1:0-1977 GCA_963977615.1 uncultured Polaribacter sp.
ACAGGTGATAAAAAAGAAATTTACGATTTAGGAAGACAATGGTATTTTGTAGAAGAGGATTTAGGAGAACCAAAAGGTTTAGATGATTTTTTACATACAGAAAATTTTATTTTGATTGATAAAAACAAACATATTAGAGGCATTTATAATGGTTTGAATAAAAATTCTGTGCAAGAATTAATTACCGATATAAAAACATTAAAATTAGAATAAAAATTATTGAAGTTGGGATTAGTTAGTTTGCTCCATCATTAATTTGATGGAGTTTTTTTCTGAAAAAAATATTTGAACAATGCTGTTTTTATTAAGTTTTTTTTAACAAAAGCTACCACAAGTTTTTAAATAAAGCATCATCTAAAGAAGTATACATTAAAAACAAAATAGCATAAAAACTTTTTAAAATTATAAATTATGAAACGAAGTACAATTATTATCGCAAGTTTATTTACAATAGCAAGCATTACAGTTTCTTGTAAATCATCATCAGCAACAACAGAAGGTTCAGGACAAAGAAAAGGAGGTGATCGTCCAAATTTAGAAACAATTTTTGCGCAATTAGATACCAATAAAGATGGTAAAATTTCTAAAAGTGAAGCAAAAGGACCTTTAGCAGAAACTTTTTCTACTATAGATACCAATGAAGATGGTTTTATAACTAAAGAAGAACTGAAAAATGCGCCAAAACCTGAAAGAAAAAGAGAAAGAAGAAACTAAATTGTAGTAAAAACTAAAACGTATAAAAATGAAAAATTTAAGAAAAATATTATTTTCGGTAGTAATAATGGCAGTTGTTTTTTCTTGCTCAAAAGATGATATAGCTGAAATTATTATTGAGGAAGAAGTAGTTGTTGAAATAGATGATACCGAATTTGAACCTACAGACTGGACCACAGAAACACACAGTAAAGATGCAGATCCAAATTTTGAGGAGGTTTTTAAAGATAATACTGTTAAAAGATTAGATTTTGTAATTACTGAAACGCGTTGGCAAAATATGTTAGATGATATGACAAATCTTTATGGAACTTTTGGCTCTAGAGCAGGAGGTCAGGGTTTATTAGAAACAGATGAAAATCCTATTTTTGTGCCTGCAGAAGTTTTTTATAATGGAAAACAATGGTATAGAACTGGTGTGCGTTTTAAAGGAAACTCTAGTTTACAATCTAGTTGGCAAGCAGGTATTTTAAAACTTTCTTTTAAATTAGATTTTGATGAATTTGAAGATGATTATCCACAGATAAAAAACCAACGTTTTTACGGATTTAAAAAGTTGAGTCTTAAAAATAATTACGATGATAAATCGATGTTAAGAGAAAAAGTAGCCACAGATGTTTTTAGAAATGCAGGTTTGGCAGCTTCTCATACAGCTTTTTATACGGTTTATGTAGATCATGGAAATGGCCCTCAGTATTTTGGATTGTACACTTTAGTAGAGGAAGTTGATGACACAGTTTTAGAAGATCAATTTTCTGATGATAATGGAAACTTATACAAACCAGATGGAGATGCAGCATCTTTTGCAAGCGGATCTTTTGATGAAGATGAATATGTGAAAAAGAATAATGAAGATGAAGCAGATTTTACTGATGTACAAAGTTTACTAACAATTTTACATGATGCAACAAGAACTTCTGATGCTGCAACTTGGCGAACTAATTTAGAAACTGTTTTAGATACAGCTGTGTTTTTGAAATATTTAGCTGTAAATACAGTCATTCAAAATTGGGATACCTATGGAAGAATGACACATAATTATTTTTTATACAATAACCCAGCTACAAACAAATTAACTTGGATTCCTTGGGATAATAATGAATCTCTTCAAACAGGAAAACAGGGAGGTTCTCATGCTTTAAATTTCTCAGGTTTAAATGCGAATGACTGGCCTTTAATTGGTTATTTATATCAAGATGAGGTGTATAAAGCAAAATATGATACATATTTACAAGAAACCATAGATGGTGCATTTAATGAAAC
>CAXBPL010000231.1:0-1963 GCA_963977615.1 uncultured Polaribacter sp.
GCTAAAATTCCATCAACTTTTTTTATCCTATGAAATCTTAAAAACCTTGAGATGTATCTAAAATTCTCTGGAATTAACACAAAACGTTCATCATCTATTACATTTGCTAAAGCATCAGGATCTTGATCAAAAGCGAATAACTTTCCGTTTTTACCTAATCTTTTCAAAATTTCTTTGGAATGGCCTCCACCACCAAAAGTAACATCTACATACACACCATCTTCTTTGATAGCAAGTGCATCCACGCTTTCCTTTAATAAAACTGCATTATGATAACTCATCGAATTCTGTATTTCCCATTACTTCCTCAGCCAAATCTGCAAAATCATCTGCAGCATCGTCAATTGCCTTTTCGTACTTGTCTTTATCCCAAATTTCAATAATATTAGCAGAAGACGACATGACTACTTGTTTTTGAATTCCAGCAAAATCGCACAAATCTTTTGGTATTTGAATTCTACCAGTTGCATCTAATTCTACCAACTTTACACCAGCCGTAAACCTTCTTATAAAATCGTTGTTCTTTTTCTTAAATTTGTTCAACTTATTAATCCTTTCCATCATTATATTCCACTCTTTCATAGGATATAATTCTAAGCACTTTTCAAAAACTGCTCTTTTCAACACAAAACCTTCTTGTAAAATTGGTTGCATTTGCTTCTTCAAAGCTGATGAAATCATCACTCTGCCTTTAGCATCTGCCTTACATTCATATGTCCCAATTAGGTTTATCACACTCAAGAATTAATTAACATCAAAAATATATAAATTTTACCACTTTTTACCACTTATTACCACATTGTTAATAAAAACACACAATAACCCTACTCTATATGAGAAAACCTCTTGTTAACAACTGTGTTTAAGGTTTGGTGAAATCGATTTCCATCTAATAAAAAAGAATTACATTTGCGATTGATAGCAATCAAAAAAAATCAATGACTGACCAATTAAAAACCGAAGGTGATTTTACTTATGCAGAAGCTGGAGAAGGACCTGCAATCATTGTTTTACATGGATTAATGGGCGCTTTAAGTAATTTTGGAGCAACTTTTACTCATTTTTCGAACAATGGGTATAAGGTATTAATTCCTGAATTGCCTCTATATTCAATGCCACTTATAAAGACGAATGTTAAAAACTTAGCTAGCTATTTAAAAGATTTTTTAGAGTTTAAAAAAATTGATAGCGCTATTCTTTTAGGAAACTCGTTGGGTGGTCATATTGCCTTGTATTTCACCAAACATTATCCTGAAAAAGTAAATACTATTGTACTTACAGGAAGTTCTGGTTTGTATGAAAAAGCAATGGGAGATAGTTTTCCGAAAAGAGGGAATTATGAATACATAGAAAACAAAACTAGAGAGGTTTTTTATGATCCAATAATTGCTACAAAAGAATTAGTAGATGATGTGTATGCTACTGTAAATGATAGAATGAAGGCTTTAAAAACCTTATCTATTGCTAAAAGTGCAATTCGTCATAATATGAAAAATGATTTGCCTGAAATGACACAACCAACGTGCTTAATTTGGGGAAAACAAGATGGAGTTACACCTCCAGAAGTAGCGATAGATTTCCATAAATTATTACCAGATTCAGATTTATTTTGGATTGATAAATGTGGACATGCTGCAATGATGGAAAGACCAGAAGAATTCAATCAAATTCTACATGATTGGTTAAAATCTAGAAATATATAAAACTTTTTTGTTGTGAAAATTAAGTCTGCTGAATTTATAATGAGTAACAGCAATGTTATAAATGCTCCCAAAGATAGAATTCCTGAATATGCTTTTATTGGGCGATCTAATGTTGGGAAATCTTCATTGATTAATATGTTAATGGAGCGTAAAGATTTGGCTAAAATCTCTGGGAAACCTGGTAAAACGCAATTAATAAATCATTTTAGAATAAATGATGAATGGTTTTTGGTTGATTTACCTGGTTATGGTTACGCATC
>CAXBPL010000232.1:0-1957 GCA_963977615.1 uncultured Polaribacter sp.
CTGCAAAACGCTCACTTCTGTGCAACCAAAAAATCGGAGTCTCATCTCCTTTTTCTTTTATCAACTCAATTGCAAATCTTGAAATTGGATTTAAAGGATCATCATTAATTTCTGAACCTTCCACAACTGGAATATATTCATCCAATAAATTGACCATTAATCTTGCCAAACGCGTTTTTGCTTGTCCTCTTAATCCTAACAAGTTTATATTATGTCTGCTTAAAATTGCTCTTTCTAATTCAGGAATTACTGTATTTTCATAACCATGAATTCCTTTAAAAACGGTTTCTTTACTCATCATTTTAGCAATCAAATTTTCTCTTAATTCATCTTTGATTGATTTTGATTTATAACCAGATTCTTTTAATTGTCCTAATGTAACTAAACTCTGTAAATTCATATTTTATATTTTAGAAAAGAGATAAAAGAGCAAAGAAAATAGACTTTAGCTACTTTCTAAACATTTTTTCTCGATCCTTTTTTTTTAATAATTTATTTTATTTTCAAACTTGCTAAAAGCCTTCCCTTTGGGAAGGTTTGATGGGCTTTATCTAATTCTCTTTTTTCTATTCGTTTCATAATCTTCAAAAATCATTTCTCCTAAACCTTTTAAGCCAGTGTAAAATGCTTTTCCTTGATTTGCTTGTGTAAATGCTTTTACAAATTGCATTAAATATGGGTCTTGTGCAATCATAAAAGTGGTAATAGGTATGTGTAATTTTCTAGCTTGTTGTGCCATTCCATAACATTTGTCAACAATATATTTATCCAAACCATTACTGTTTTTATAATATTGTCCATCAGGCAAACGCAAACAACTTGGTTTCCCATCAGTAATCATAAAAATTTGTTTGTTGGTATTTCGTTTTCTTCTCAATAAATCCATTGCCAATTGTAAACCAGCAACTGTATTTGTGTGATAAGGACCTACTTGTAAATATGGTAAATCTTTAATCTTTATAGGCCAAGAATCGTTTCCAAACACAATAATATCTAAGGTGTCTTTTGGATAACGAGTTGTAATTAATTCAGCCAAAGCCATTGCAACTTTTTTGGCTGGTGTAATTCTATCTTCACCATACAAAATCATAGAGTGACTGATATCAATCATTAACACTGTACTCATTTGGCTTTTATGCATGGTTTCTTCAACCACCAAATCGTTTTCAGTTAAATTAAAATTATCAATTCCGTTATTAATTTGCGCATTTCTAATACTTTCAGTCATAGAAACTTTGTCTAAAGCATCTCCAAATTGATAGGCTCTAAAATCTCCTGTGTGCTCATCTCCTATTCCTGGAGATTTACTTTTATGATTTCCTGCACCACTTCTTTTTATCTTACCAAAAATCTGATTTAAAGCTTGCTGACGAATTGCACGTTCTGTTTTAGAAGTAATTTTTGTACCTCCAGTTCCATCTCCTTTTATCTCTTCTTTTATATACCCTTTCTTTTTAAGGTCTTCTACAAAATCATCAATTGTATAATTTTCGTCTGTTAAATTATATTCTTTATCTAAAGAACGCAACCAATCTATAGCTTCATCAAAATCTCCAGAAGTATGGGTAATTAATTCTTTAAAAATGTCAAATAGTTTCTCAAAAGGCGACTGTTTATCTACCTCGTAAGTTGTAAAGACAAAACCGTTTCTTTTATTCTTGTTTTTCATTAGTATAAAAATACGTCATTAATTTATGGTTTTAAAAAGATTAACATTGCTTTAATATATGTGTTCATACAGAAAATTTATTCCTTGAAGATCCAAAAATTCACGAGCAAGTTTTAGCCTATCAAACTAGTATTTTAGCGCACATTATGCATCCAAATACATTACAAAGATTGTCTAACTCAGAATTGTATGGTAATGAATATAAATTATCTGCTTTTATGACAGATTTAAACGAAATGATGTTTGTTGCTGATATTAATGGAAGTGTAAATTCTTTCCGTCAAAATT
>CAXBPL010000233.1:0-1955 GCA_963977615.1 uncultured Polaribacter sp.
CAAGCATTACCAAACACAGACTTAGAATCTATGGTAATTCCTGTTGGTATTATTGCTGATGCTAGCGAAATTACGTTCTCTGCTGAAGCTATGAACTTACCTGCTGGTTTAAAAGTATTTTTAGAAGATAGAAACACGAACACATTTACACGTTTAGATGAAGTTAATTCTAGCTATAAAGTTACTTTAACTGAAAAAACTGATGCTATTGGAAGATTTTATTTACATACAAAATCATCTGCTTTAAGCACTGAAACTGTTGCTTTAGAAAATGTAAGTATTTATAATGCTGATAAATCTACTTTAAGAATTGTTGGATTATCTCAAGGGAAATCTACCATTAAAATGTTTAACGTTTTAGGAAAACAAGTATTAAATGCTACTTTCAATTCTAATGGTGTTTCTGAAATTAATGTATCTCAACTTTCTACTGGAGTTTATATTGTTCAGTTAGAAAATGAAGCTGGTTCATTAAATAAGAAAATAGTTTTAGAATAAATTCTCATCCTTTAAATTTAGACATATCATGAACAACAATATAAAAAGTACACAAAATAAAAAAGAAGAAATTACTCGTAAAGACGCGATTAAAAAAATAGGAAATTATGGTAAATATGCTGCATTAACTGCATTAGGAACCTACATGATTTTAAACCCTCAGAAAGCACAAGCTGCTTCTGCTAGTCCTTCTGAACCAGGAACTGGCTTCTAAATTAAAATCTTTATAATACTTTAAAAGAGCTACTTTATGTAGCTCTTTTTTTATACGGTAAACTTCATAAAATTTACTTCGCTTTTATTCTTGAATAGTATTGTGGATACCCTAAGTTTTCCTTTTCCAGTTTTCCTTTTCCAGTTTTTCTCTAAACAGTTTTTTCTCCACACAGTTTTGTCATTTCGTAGAAATCCCACAAAATGCTTTTCAGAGTATGAGTTAACTAATTTTTGTTGTTTTATAGAAACCCAAAGCACAACAAAGTGTACACAAAAAAACAGACTTTATAGTAATTCTTTGAGTTTAGAAACTGTCATATCAATCTCTTCTTTAGTCGAAAATTTCGAAAATGAAAAACGGACAGAAGTTTTATCAGCATCACTTTCACTTAAAATTTCTGCTAAAACGTGAGAACCTTTATTGCTTCCACTTTGGCAAGCAGAACCTCCAGAAACTGCAATTCCTGCCATATCTAAACTAAACAATAGCATAGCATTCATTACAGGAAAACGTACGTTTAAAATAGTAAAACTACTCTTATCTAAATTGGAGGAAAGTCCATTAAATTCAATTTTTTCTGAGAGGTTTTTTAATTCAGAAATAAAGTACAACTTTAAACTTTCTATATAATTTCGATCTTTTTCTAAGTGATTCATGGCAATTGAAAGTGCCTTTTCCATACCTAAAATGCTATGTACATTTTCTGTGCTAGATCTTGCTCCTCTTTCTTGATCTCCTCCATGCAACATTGGTAAAATTCCAAATCCTTTTTTAAAATAGGCAAACCCAACACCTTTTGGTCCATGAAATTTATGTGCACTTGCCACCATAAAATCGATGGGAGTTTCCTTTAAATCTAATTTATAGTGACCAATAACCTGTACAGTATCTGAATGAAATAAAGCGTCGTATTTTTTACAAATCGTACTTATTTCATCAACATTTAAAATGTTACCAATTTCGTTGTTAATGTGCATTAAACTAACTAACGTTTTATTTTCTGAAGTTGATAACAGCTCCTCCAAATGATCTACATCTATATTGCCAAATTCATCAACATTTACAAAATCTAATGTTATATGTTGTGATTTTTCTAAAAACTTACAGGTATGTAAAACAGCATGATGTTCTATTTTAGAAGTAATTATTCTTTGAACTCCTAAATTTAAAACTGCGTTATTAAGTATTAAATTATCTGCTTCTGTACCACCTGCAGTAAATACAATTTCGGTTGCAGAAA
>CAXBPL010000234.1:0-1920 GCA_963977615.1 uncultured Polaribacter sp.
GAAGCTGGTTGGGCTGCTGTTATGAATGCTGATGCCAATTTTGCTGATGTTGCAAACGTATCGCTTTCTGGAAGTATGCAAACCATAGGATTTGGTAATGTAGAAGACAGAGTAAACCAACGTAGTTTGGATGAAACCAAACAATATGATGTTGCTACAACTGTTAGTTTAGGTAAAGTTTTGACGCCAAAAAAATGGGGAATGCAAATACCAATGAGTTATAGTGTTGGCGAAAAATTTATAGACCCTAAATTTGATCCTCAATACCAAGATGTAACTTTAGCAGATGCTCTAGAACAGAACCCAAATAGCGAGTTTTCTAGAGATTATACCAAAAGAACTAGCATCAGTTTTATCAATGTTAAAAAGAATAGAAACCCAAACACTTCAAAAAAACCTAAGTTTTATGATGTGGAAAATGTAGCTGTTTCTTATTCGCATAATAAAGAATTTCACAGAGATTATAATATTGAAAAATATATTAATGAAAATGTAATGGCTTCTGCTGCTTATAATTTCAACTTTAATGCGAAGCCTATTGAGCCTTTTAAGAAAAATGATTCCTTATTTGTAAGTAAGTATTTAAAATTTATAAAAGACTTTAACTTTAACCCTATTCCAACAACAATTGCCATCAACTCTAGAATTAATAGAAGTTATAATGAGCAACAATCTAGAAATTTAGTACCAGGCTTATCTGCACAACCAGAATTAAAACAACGTAGATTTTTGTTTGATTGGGATTATACTGTGGCTTTCGATTTAACAAGATCTATTCAATTAAACTTTAACGCAAGCAATAATTATATTTATGATGCTTTTGGAAGTGGAGAGGAATTGCAAATTTTTGACGATTTCTTTAACACAGGAAGAGCAAATCAATATCATCAAAAATTAAATGCAACCTATGCTTTACCTTTAGATAAATTTCCGTTTTTAAGTTTTATGAAAGCAGATTATGGGTACACTGCAGATTATGATTGGCAAGTATCTTCTCAAGATGAAACCATTGTAGAGCAAATTGGAAATGTAATTCAGAATGCAAATACACACAATTTAAATACTACTTTTTCTTTCGATAAAATTTACAAAAGCGTTGGTTTCGAAAAGTTGTTATTGACAAAAGCACAACGTAAAAGTGCCAAAGGAAAAAATACAGCAAGAATAAGACCGAGTAAAAATTTATCGACAGGAAAGAAAATTTTAAAAACAACTTGGGAATTGCTTACTTCTGTAAAACAAGGACAAATTAGTTATACAGAAAATAACGGACAATATTTACAAGGTTATGATGCAGGAACTGGATTTTTAGGAGGACCACCAACCTCTTTTGCATTTGGTAGCCAAGTAGATATTAGAAACAAAGCACTTGTAAATGGGTGGTTAGTTGAACCTAGAGCTCTAATTGATGACCCAACAACAACGAATATTGATGAAAGTGCCTACTTTAATAAAACCTATAGTAGAACTGCCTATAATAAGTTAGATTATACATTTACCTTAAAACCTTTTGATGATTTAAATATTGATATAAGAGGTAATAAAATTGAAACAAGTAATTTAGCGCAACAATTAGATATTATTCAAGATGGCACAGAAACTGGCGCTATCGATTTTGGAATTGATACTTTTGAAACAGGTAACTTTAGCACAAGTCACTCCATGATTTCTACAGCATTTACAGATGGAGATGCTTTGTTTCAAACCATGAAAGATTATAGAGGTGAAATTGCAAATAGATTTGCGAGAGAAAACCCTGGAGTAGATCCTGCAGGTTTTGGCGAAAATAGCCAGCAAGTTTTGTTACCAGCTTTTATGGCAGCATATTCTGGTAAAGATCCAAATAAAGTAAATACTGGTTTGTTTAGAAATATTCCTATTCCAAATTGGACTTTACGTTACAATGGTTTTATGAAAATG
>CAXBPL010000235.1:0-1722 GCA_963977615.1 uncultured Polaribacter sp.
TAATCACTCAAAACAGTTCTTCTACCAATCGTTTTTGTGATAATATCTTTCTCTAAATCCCAACCTCTTGCAGGCGAATAATCACGACCATACCAAATAATTTGCAAATGTAAATCGTTCCAAAGTTCTCTTGGGAATAAGCGTTTTGCATCTTTTTCGGTTTGTGTTACGTTTTTTCCATTTGTTAAATTCCATCTGTATAATAATCTATGAATATGTGTATCAACAGGAAAAGCAGGCACACCAAAAGCCTGACTCATTACAACACTTGCAGTTTTATGACCAACTGCAGGCAATTCCTCTAAGCCTTCAAAAGATTGAGGAACTTCGCCATTATATTTTTCGATGAGTATTTTTGATAAACCATAAATCCCTTTGCTTTTCATTGGTGATAATCCACAAGGACGAATAATTGCTTTGATTTCTTCAACTGTCATTTTTACCATATCAAAAGGATTATCTGCTTTAGCAAATAACAAAGGCGTAATTTTATTGACACGAACATCTGTACATTGAGCAGAAAGTAACACAGCAATTAAAAGGGTATATGCATCTTTATGATCTAAAGGAATAGGAATTTCTGGGTATAATTCTTCTAATTTATCGATTACAAATTGAACTTTTTCTTGTTTGGTCATTCTTTTAATTCAAGGTTTAAAATTCAAAGTTATCAACTAGATTTTTAAAATTAGATTTTTTCTTAAAGTTATTTTTTTTATTTGTAATATTAAAATTTGTATCAAATTATTTTACTAAATTTGTTATTATAATTATTTTTAAAGTAAAAGATATGATACAAACAGTTAAAGAGTTTACTCAATTTGCAGAAAATATTGATTATTATATTGAAAATTCTAATTATAAAACTAGATATTTTATCGAGAGTTTAGATATTTCTAAGCCCACATTTTACAAAAAAGTTAGAGAAAAAAGTTTTAGTGTAAAAGAACTTAATAAAATTGCAGAATTAATTTATCCTCAAGAATTTTATGAATGGAAAATAAATCAAAATAAAATAAAAAGTAGGGAAGAAGTAGAAAATGGAAATTTTGATACAGCTAGAAATAACTTAAAAGAATTAAGAAATAAATATCAAAACCAATAAGGAAATCTTTTGTTATTCCAAACAGAAACAATTAGAATTGTATTTTTATCTAAATTTTCATAGAGAATATAGATTTGTTTAACAACCAATATTTTGTAAAGTTCTAATTTTTTATCAAAAATACCAGTATAAAAATCATTTTCTAACAACGTAATAATTTCTTCATATTTGTTTAAATAATTTAATGCAGATTCCAATCCAAATGTTTTAAAAACATAATCTACATTTTCATTATTCTCATTTTTAGCTAAGTCTGAAATTATTACATTTTTCATAAAGTAAACATACTAAATTTAAATTTTAAAGCTAAGAGCAATGACATCATTAAAAATAGGAGATAAGGCTCCACAATTTGAAGCAAAAGACAATGCAGGAAATACTGTAAAATTATCAGATTATGCTGGTAAAAAATTAGTGTTATTCTTTTATCCAAAAGCAAGCACACCTGGTTGTACAAATGAAGCTTGTGATTTAAGAGACAATTATCAATCTTTTTTAGCCAAAGGTTATGATGTTTTGGGAGTCAGTGCAGATTCTGCAAAAAGACAACAAAATTTTATCAATAAAAACGAATTACCATTTCCTTTATTAGCAGATGAAGATAAAGCTGTTATAGA